>JBCCAJ010000150.1:0-6509 GCA_039814845.1 Pseudomonadota bacterium
GAAACGCCGCTGCAATCCGCCCCATTCTCGGAATTGCTGCGCACGCAGTGGCGCACCATTGCTCTGTCGACGTTCCTGCCGGTGGCAAGCTACGCACTTTTTCACATGGTAACGGTGTTTCCGCTCAGCTACACATTGCTTTTCACCGACTATTCCATGGATCGGATCATTCTTTATGAACTGGCGGGCGGGGTGCTGGCCTGTGGCGCGGTGGTGTTGTCCGGGGTTTTGGCGGATCGCTACACCAAACGTACCGTGCTGCGCGCCTCCGTGGCGCTGATCCCTGTTTTGTGCCTGACGATCTACACGCTCGACAGCTATCCGTGGATTTACATCATTTTCGGGTTCATCGTGCTGGGGCTCGCCTACGGGCAATCCAGCTCCATCGTGCCAAAGCGCTTTCCGGCCGAATTCCGCTATTCCGGCAGCGCGCTGTCGGTGAACTTGTCGTGGATTTTCGGTGCAGCCTTTGCGCCGCTCTGCGGGATGTTCCTCGCGGCCCATGTGGGGCTTTGGGCATCGGCGCTGTATCTGCTGTCAGGCGCGGTGGTAACGTGGATCACTCTGCGCATTTTGGACCGGCAGCTGTCGGATGATGCAGGCTGAACGGTTCGTTTTGGGTGTGATCCGAGGTGCCAAAAACTAAAAAAAAAGACCCCGGCTCAAGGCCGGGGCGTTTGGCTCCTAAAACTTTGATGTGTCTTAGCCGACGATCAGCTGCTTGAGTTGCAGCGCTTCATGCTCCAGTTCCCGCAGGCGGTAGTTGACCACGTCACCGATGGTCAGCATGCCTACAAGGCTGGCCCCATCGACCACAGGCATATGGCGAAAATGACCAGCGGTCATGCGGCGCAGGACGGACATCAGCGTGTCGCCCGGCGCGCAGACCTCCACGGAGGTGGTCATAATGTCTTCGACCTTCTTGGGCAGCGTTTCACCGGGCGTGTCGGCCAATTTGCGGACGATATCGCGCTCCGACAGGATCCCCACCAAACCACCGCTTGCATCGCGCACCATCAGCGCGCCGATCTTCTTGCTGCTCAGCTCCATCACGGCATCCTTCAGCGTGCTTTGCGGACGGATCGAAAACACTTCGCCCTTCTTGCCGTCCATGAGACTGGCCACAGTGGCAGACTCATTGGCAGAGTTCGTGGAGGTCGATTGGCTGTAAGTCTTCGGCTCAACGTCACCGCGTTTTGGTGCTTGGTAGGATGCAGGCATTGATGGCTCCTTGATGGTCTTTCAAGTTATGGGCTACATCCAGCTTACACCGAGAAATTCAAATTGGGAAAATTTTCGCGCATGACGGGTTTTGAACTTCCTCCTATCGCCGCTTTGTTGCTGTTCGTGACGGCCTGTTTGGCCGGGCATTCCTATCGCCGGGTGTGGAAGGCGGAAGGCCCACGCTGGCAATTGTGGTTTTTCGGGACAACGGCTGGGGTGCTCTTGTGCACGGTGGCGTTTTTTCCGGTTCAGGGTGGATGAATCAATTTCAGAAACGATCCTGAGGCACACCGCCTAAATCAAAGTACCCGCCTGATTGGCAAAATCAGGCCGCGCCGGTCCGCCCCCACGGGGCGGCGCGTGAACTAAGATCGGGAGTGCCTCAGACGTGGTGCGCTTATCCCTCAAACCGCCGAATAAACCACCGCTTCACCAGCTCCCCGCACAAAAACCCCAAAGCAATACTCAGGATATTCTGGACCAGATCGGCGAACCCATCTGACCCACCAAAGGCCAGAACCCCGGCCCGGGCCAAAGCACCAAGGGTGAAATGGGTCAACGTGAACACCACCATCACCACGGTCGCATAAAGAACGATCCGGGCGATTGCGCGAGTGCCGTCAGTCATGTCTGGAAAGGGCGTTCAACCGGGCCTTAGCCCGGCATCTTGAACGATTTGGGCGCGTTGGAGCAGTTCGACAGCTGATCCCGCAAGGGGCTGTTTGGATCGATCTCTTTGTTGCAGACCACGCATTTGTCCGCACCAGCCACGGCGTTCAGCCCGCCGCAGCTGCCTTTGATGCGGCGCCCCGTGAAAATCACGCCCACCGCCATACCCGTGACCATGATCAAAATGAACACGAAGGCGAGGATGAAGGTTTCCATTGGGGCGTTCCTTTCCGCTCAGGTTTGCAAGGCTGCGAAGGCCGTGCTTGCCTGTTTGATATGGGAGCCCGCAGCATCACGGTCAATAAAGAGCGCGGCGATTTGCAGATCATCCGCCAACTCCATCCCGCGCGCGGCACCCATCGCCAGAAGCCCTGTTGCCCAGGCATCGGCCAGCATCGCGTTCTCTGCAAGGACTGTCACCGAGGCGGTGCTGTGCGTCACGGGACGGCCAGTTTTGGGGTCGATAATGTGGGAAAACCGCGTACCGTCTTCTTCGAAAAAGTTCCGGTAGTCACCTGATGTGGCCATTCCGAGATTCGACGCTTTTGCAACATCCGCCACTTCACCGCTCAGCAGATCAGGCGATTCGATGCCGATTTTCCAGCTGACAGCGTCCGCGTTCAGGCCGGAGACGTAGAGATCACCGCCGATCTCAACCATGAAATCCTTGAACCCAAGAGCGGCCACAGCGGCCGCCACGTGATCCACGCCATAGCCTTTGCCGATGGAAGACAGGTACATCTGCGTCGCCGGATCGGATTTTTGCAGGTAAGCGCCGGACACAGTCAGTTTATCCTGTCCAGTGTGGGCCAGCGCGCCCGCAATCTTTGCTGTGCCGGGTGCGGAACCAAGGCCGGCAGGTGCGCCAAATCCCCAAGCCTCAATCACCGGGCCGAGCGTGATGTCAAAATAGCCATCGCTTTGTTTATGCACATCTTCTGCGGCCTGAACCACGGCTGCCAGTTCTTTGGAGATGGCCATCGGATCGGTGCTGCGCGCTGCATTGAAACGCGACACTTCAGAGCCCGCATCCCAGTTCGACATCAACGTATTGATCCGTGCAAGGCTTGCATCCACCGCCGCCTGCACCTGAGATTTTTCAGCGCTGCCGCCATGGTCCACGGCCACAATGTTATAGTGAGTGCCCATCGTCTTGCCGGTCAGCTCCAACAAAGCCGACCCGGGTTTACAGGCGGCGAGGGCGACGGCGGACAGAACGAAAGAACGGCGGGAAAGCTTGAACGTGTTGCTCACTGGCTAGTGCTCCTTAGGCGGCTCGACAGCAATGTCAAAAAAGTTTCTTCCTGCGCGCTTTTTTCGCGTTTTCTTTTCTGTTGCAATCATAAACAAAGATGTGAGCGCCCATGCCGCACTTCCGTGCCCCATGCGAGTCGCAGCTCACGCATTATGAAGCCAGTTGGAGGCCACGCAGCGTGCAAACGTTTAAATTCAAGAGAGGTTTGGACCTTCCGGTTAGTGGCGCGCCCGCCGCGTCACCATCCGTGTCAGAGGTTCACGCACCCGATATTCGCACCGTTGCCGTGCTGGGTGCGGACTACATTGGGCTGAAACCCCGTCTGGAAGTTCAGGAAGGTGATAAAATCGGGGCGGGTGCTCCGATCTTTTATCATAAGGACACGCCGGAGATCATGGTCACGGCCCCCGCGTCGGGCCGCGTGCGTGCCATCAACCGCGGCGCGCGCCGCGTGCTGATCAGCGTCGAGATCGACATTGATCCCAAGGCCGCAAAGCCAGTGAGCTTTGCCAAAGTGGGTGATGCCAAGACCCGCGAGGGGTTGGTGAAGAAGCTCTGTGCGTCTGGCCTTTGGACGTCCTTCCGCACACGGCCTTATTCCAAAGTGCCTGAGGCCGACGCGACCACCGACGCGATCTTTGTCACCGCCATGGACACCGAGCCATTGGCAGCCGACCCTGCGCAGATCATTGCAGGCGCGGCTGAAGAATTTGAGGCCGGTCTCGCTGCCATCACCAAGCTGACGGACGGCAAAGTTTATGTCTGCCGCGGTGCGGGGGCAGAAGTTCCGGGTCAGGGGATAGATGGGGTTGAAATGGCCGAGTTTGACGGCCCTCACCCCGCCGGTCTGGCCGGAACCCATATCCACTTCCTCCACCCTGTCACAGCTGAAAAAGCGGTCTGGACCATCGGCTATCAGGACGTGATCGCCATCGGTCACATGCTCAAGACTGGCCATAATGACGCAGAACGGGTCATCGCCTTGGCCGGTCCGCGTGCGGCAAATCCGCGCCTTTTGCGGGTCCCGGCGGGGGCATCGATGCTCGATATCACGGAGAATGAGGCCGAGGGCGATGCGCCTTTGCGGTTGATTTCCGGGTCTATCCTCAGCGGTCGCATGGGGTCTGGGTCAGATGCCTATCTGGGTCGCTATGCCCGTCAGGTCACGATGATCGAGGAAGATCATAAACAGATTCCGATGGGCTGGATCCGCCCAATGTTCAGTAAATACGCGTTTCAGCCGGTGCTAGGCTCTGCCATATCCAAGAAATTGTATGGCCTGACATCGAACCTGAACGGCGGTCGCCGGGCCATGGTGCCGATTGGAACGTTCGAAAAACTGATGCCGCAGGATTTCCTGCCAACACAACTTTTACGATCTTTGCTTGTTATGGACACCGACACCGCGCAGCAACTTGGCGCGCTGGAACTGGATGAAGAAGATCTGGGATTGGTTGGCTTTGCCTGCCCTGCAAAGTATGAATATGGCATAGCGCTACGGGATTGCTTGTCGAAAATTGAGAAGGAGGGCTGATCATGGGTCTTCGCAACTTCTTTGACCGGATTGAGCCGGCCTTTGAGAAGGGCGGTAAGTATGAGCGGTATTTCCCTCTCTATGAGATGGTGGAAAGCTTTCTTTACACGCCCAAAACAGTGACCACGGTCGCGCCCCATGCGCGGTCCTACATCGATATGAAGCGGATTATGACCTATGTGGTGCTGGCCACGGTCCCCTGCATCATTCTGGGCTGCTACAACACCGGTCTGCACACCAACGCCGCGATTGCCGAATTCGGTGCCAACGGCTGGCGCGCCTGGATCATTGAGACGCTGGGCATCGGCTTTAACGCCGCCAACCCACTGGCCAATTTCCTGCATGGGCTTTTGTATTTCATCCCGATCTACATCACGACCTTGGTCGCGGGCGGCATTTGTGAGGTGATCTTCGCCACGATCCGCCGCCATGAGGTCAATGAGGGCTTCCTCGTCACCTCCATGCTCTACACCCTCACCCTGCCAGCCAGCACGCCACTGTGGCAGGTGGCGCTGGGCATTATTTTCGGTGTGGTGATCGGCAAGGAAGTCTTTGGTGGCACGGGTAAGAACTTCCTAAACCCCGCGCTTACGGGTCGGGCGTTCCTTTACTTTGCATACCCTGCGCAAATGTCCGGCGATGCGGTCTGGGTGCCGGTAGATGGATTCACAGGCGCAACCGCGCTCGCCATCTCTGCGTCAGAAGGCTACCAAAACCTGAGCAATTACGGGATGGAATGGTCAACCGCCTTCTTCGGCATGGTGCCGGGCAGTTTCGGGGAAACCTCTACCATGGCCTGTCTCATCGGGCTTGCATTCCTTCTGGCCACGCGGATCGCCAACTGGCGCATGGTTGTGGGCTGTCTGGCGGGCATGATCGCCTTCTCGGCGCTGCTCAACGCCATTGGGTCGGACAGTAATCCGATGTTTGCGATGCCGTGGTACTGGCACCTTGTGGTGGGCGGATATGCCTTTGGCCTTGTCTTCATGGTCACAGAACCGGTTTCGGGATCGCATACGAATATGGGACGGTTCATCTATGGGGCCTTGATTGGGTTCATGGTTGTGATGATCCGTGTGATCAACCCGGCCTTCCCCGAAGGTATGATGCTGGCGATCCTCTTTGGGAACGTCTTTGCACCGCTGATCGACCACTTCGTGGTTCAAGCCAACATCAAACGCAGGGCGAAACGACATGCCTGAAGACCAGTCCGACAAACAAAAAGGCCCGATTGGCCGCTTTCTAGCCGCACCTCCCGATAGCATCGGCAAAACGCTTTTCGTCGCCGTGGGCATATGCCTTGTGGCCTCCATGGTGGTGTCCTCTGTCGCGGTGTCGCTGCGGCCCACGCAAGAGGTCAATCAGCTTAAGGACAAGCAGATCAACATCCTGCAGGTCGCGGGCGTCTATGACCCTGAGGTCGATGTGGTCGAAGCTTTCGGCGCGTTTGAGCCGCAGGTGCTGGAACTGGAAAGCGGGACCTTCACGGATCAATTCGATGCGTCTACCTTCGATGATATTGCAGCCGCCGATGATCCGGCCACCTCGGTGGAGTTGACGGATGACCCGGCGGGCATCGGCCGCAAGGCGACCTATCGCACGGTTTACCTGCTGCGCAACGAAGACGGATCATTGGATAAGGCGATCCTGCCGCTGCATGGCTACGGGTTGTGGTCCACGCTTTACGGCTACATTGCCGTGGAAGAGGACGGCAATGAAATCTACGGCCTGCAGTTTTACAGCCATGCCGAAACACCGGGTCTGGGTGCGGAGGTCGACAACCCCCGCTGGAAGGCGCAGTGGAACGGAAAGCGGCTGAAAGACGAA
>JBCCAJ010000050.1:0-10732 GCA_039814845.1 Pseudomonadota bacterium
CCCGTGAGTTATGACTTTAGCAAAAAATGTTCCCCAAAAGGTTGATAGGCGCGGCTTGGACGCCGATCAAGCGATCCGAAAGGCAGGGTCAGAAAGCCGCAAAGAGTGTGTAGAATTTGCCATTGTGCACCCTTGGCTGGCCTGAAAGCCTCTGCAGGGAAAGTGCGCGTCAGCCTGCGCCGAACGCGGCCGTTCCAACTGCAAGGGCAAGCAGTAGCCCGAGGCGGTTCCGTTTTCGGTAACGGCCAACACCACGGTCAATAGATCGCCATCGGGGTCGACGTCGTTTTCCGGGACATCAATGACAACTTCCGTGCCCTCTAACGTCTGCGCGGCGTCGTCTGCTGTGACGTCAGCGGTGACGGGGGCATCAATGACAGGGTTCACATCCACATCATTCGCCCTGTCACCGGTTTGGCCAAAGGCATCTGCGGTGCATTAGGTGATTATGTCAGAGCCAAAGAAATCCTCCGCAGGCGTATAGATCAGGCCACTTTCGTCGATGATATCCACTGTGCCCTTCTGCGCGCGGGCAGAGACGATGTGCAGGTCAGTTCCCGTATCATTTTCCAGCGGTGCAATCGTGACAGGTAGGTCTTCATCGGCGGTGGCCTGATCGTCCGTGACAGGGAGTGACATGGCGGAATTGGAGATCGTCAAGGCCACATTGGCCTCAGAGCGCGGGGCCTGATCGTCGGTTATGCCACGGAAAAACGCCGGTTGCGCATGTCCACCACCGATCAGATCGTCGACGGTGCCATTGGGATCATCGAGCTGTCAGGACCGATCTGCCAGCATCTCAATGTCCACGCCACTGTAAAAAAGAACCGTGCCTTCGGGCGCGATTGGGCGGCCGTCAAAATCAGTCACTTGCAGCCCGCCCGCGCCTTGCCGGCTGTCAACGCTAGCCTCACCAATGGCCAGCAGATCGGGCTGGGCGGTGCTTAGGCCCAGATCAATCGCACTGGTGTCATCATCGGCCTGCGCGGCGGTGATGAAATCCTCTTGGCGCAGGTCTTCGGTCGCGACCCCTTGCAGTGTCGCGACCACATTGCCATTGAAGATCAAGTCTGTCTCGGGCGCGGGCGGGATGTTTGTCTCATTGGCAGCCGCGCCGTCCGCCAGTGCGGGTCCGCCAGTCTGGTCCGCCAGTCTGGTCCGCCAGTCTGGTCCGTCGGTCTGGGCGCTGAAGGTGAGATCCTCGAACCGGGCACCGGTGGCGCGGATACCAAGGATGTCTTCGCCCGGTGTGAAGTCGGTGACCAGTGTCGCGCCAATCCCTTCGTTGAGCCCGAACGCGTCGTCGCCCGCCTCGCGGGTCGGGGTGTCGGGGCCTGATATATCTTCTTGCACCGTGCCATTGGCGATCAGGATGTCATGGCCGCCCCGACCATCCAGCAGGTCATTGTCGGCGCGCCCTTGAAGGATGTTGTCGCCGCCATCGCCGAGGATTGTATCATCCAGTTCGCTGCCAAGGACGCATTCGAAGCCGGTGAATTGGTTCGGGACGGGCGACTGTGTGTGACTTTGGCGTCGGGAAATTCGTCCTGAAACGTGCCGTTGCTTGTCCCGGCGTCCAGATCCACCGCCTCAGCGCGGGCCTGCGCAACCTCTTGATTGTCCTGCGCGATCCAGCGCCCGGCTTCTGCGCCGATAGACACCCGCGTCAGGAATGTATCGAGTATCTCCAGAGGGTCTTGCAGTGTTTGTGCTGTATCTTCTGTGCGCTGCACCGCCTTACGCGCCGCCGTTGCGGTTGTCGAGAAACCGAGAGGCCTGCGCGCTGATAGCGGTGACTGGACCGATAGATGCGACGCGCAAGCCAGCCACAACGGAAGCAAGCGTATTCACCGTATTTTCCGCCTAGGCGATGAATTCATTGAGCAACCTCACAGAGGTTCCGGCGGTGCCAACAGTACCCGAAATACTGCCCAGACCGTCGACGACGAGATCAGACAGTTCCGCGCTCAATGCGAATTCCTGCGCAAAACTGTTTACGTCCGTCATTGGTTTGCCCCCACAGGATCCAATAATAAATTTACGAATTTCAAATTGTACTGGCGGGTGTTTTATGCGCGGCTGACACGCGTAAAGGCTTTCATGACGATCAAGACCCGTCAAACTCACGCTCAACGCGGTGGTAAATCCCGGGTTTTCTGGAAACGTTGCGCTTTGCTGCGTGCGGGTGTTGAGCCGGGCAAAAAAATGCCGCGATTGCCTACGTGTTGGGTTTTTGCTCTGACGGCCGTTTTCTTCCGACAGGCCTGTGTCACCTGTTTCCAGCTTCGCAGAGACGAATATTCTGAAGTTAGACGCAAGGGCGACCCCTTGCACCTTCCCAATTGAACATTATGCCAGAAAGCCAATCGCTTGTGCGATCCCATTGCCCGGGACGGCCTTTCTGAAACAGGTCGATCCCAAAATATGCAAATGACATGGCGGGTCTGAGCAAGGCTAGAACAGGATGCATCGCGAACACGCGCCCTGTTTCAATGTGACCTTGTTGCCGAACGTCGCGGCTGCGGTTCTTCGGATCAGAATTTCCCGGAGTTGCCCCAGGTTTCGCGCGGGCCGATCTGTTCCTCATTCATCCAGTGTTCGACGATCAACCCGTTTGCCACACGGTAGACGTCAAAAACAGCGATGTCCTTGCCACGCGCATGACGTTTTCCGTAGGTCACCACCAGATCGCCCTGACCCATAAGTTGGAACAGCATCTCGTAGCGGCCTGCATCCTGAGAACCAAGCCAAACCTCAAACCCCGCAAGACCGGCCCCGATCTGGGGCGCGCGTTGGATGACATCTGGTGCCACGAAGGTGCCAAGTTTGCCGTGGTCGCCTTCCTGCAGAACCTGCTTGGTAAATTCGAGAACCAAATCCTTGCTGGCATCGGTATCAGCCGCGCCATCCACTTTTGTCGTCCCCCCCACCATGTCTTCACCCGATGCCGTCTTGGCCACAAAGGGCGCGATGGTGTCCCAGTGTTCAAGGATCAGACCGTCGGCATCGGTGTAAAACATATCCATCGTGACCCACTGTGCCGCGCCGTCGTTGAGCGATTGATACGCGTTGCAAAAGACCCAACGCCCATCTTCTAGAACGCGGACGATCTCAATCTCTCGCTTGGGGTTGCGTTCAACAAAAGGTTCAAAGAATTCCAGAAACCCTTCCGCGCCATCACCAACACCCGTGGAATGCTGCGTGTAACGATGGCCTGTATATGTCATCACGGCCTCACGCGCGTTGCCCCCGGCGATCCCTTCCAGATAGATGCGGCGCACATTGTCCAATCCGTTTCCCATAATCGTGTCTCCTTGTTGAATCGCGCCGCATCAAAGGCGCGGCGCCCATTGTCCTAGCGGTCGTGATAGGCTTGACTGACTGCAAAGCTGTCTTCGAACCAGTTCCAAAGAACCACCTGGCCAGCACGCACCTTGGCGCGCAGGGCGAACGTGAATTCCCCGGTTTCCCGCCCGGAACGGGTCATGATCCCGTTCATGCGTCCGAACACAGCAACCGTGTCACCGGATGCAAACGCATCTTCGTTGTCCCATTTCGTCACCTGAAGGTTGGAAGAAAAGACGTCGAGTAAATCGAGGATGTTCTCTTTCCCGACGGCCCCACCGATCCAAGGCAGGCTGGTGTCGCCTTCGTTGTGCCACACCATGTCATCGGCCATGAGTTTATCCATCGCGGCCATGTCGCCGCTGCCCATGGCCTCCATGAAGGCCATGACAGCATCGAATGACGCCTGAGTGGTCGCGTCCATGTCCTGCGCGCCTGCATGTGTGCCAAGCATCGCCAACAGCGCACCCGCCACGGACGATTTGAGTATTGTTCTACGGTTCATCTGAGCGGCCTCCTGTTTCATTTCCCGGCCAGTTGCTGCAGTGCCGTGGCCCAGTCTTCCACGTGGTATGTCCGGACGATCTTGCCGTCTTCCAGCTCATGAATGTCGATGGTCAGGATGTCGAAGCTGCGGCCCTCTCCGTCGACGCCAAAGAGCGGCGCAACAGGCGTGCCGGTCGCGCGGCTGCGCACGGTGATAACGTTGCCATCCTGATGCATCGCCTGCACCTCCCAGTCCAGATCGGGCATCAGCTGCGCGAACCCGCCCATTTGGCCAAGAAATACCTCACGGGTTTTGTTCTGACCCGTGTAGTTGCCAATGCTTTCCCAGCGTTCATGCGTCACCTCCTGAAATTCCGAGGTAAGCTCGGCAGAGCCTGGGTTGCTCAGCAATTCGTAGAACACGGCAACGGTCTCTTTGTCGCCCGCTGCAACAGATGTTGCAGTGGCAATGAAAGCCGCGGCGGCCGTAGATGTTAGTCGTTTCGCAAGGGTAATCTTCTTCTCCTCGTGTGGTTAAAACGGCGTCTGGTCAGCGGCCTGAGCCGATATGTCACCCGCCATGAGAGGAGTGTATTTGAGGCAGTAGTGTTCAAAAACAGATTGATTTCGTAAATAATAAGTCCGAAAATCGGAACAATGATTGAATATCTCCGCCACATGGCCGTGTTTGCCCGCGTTGTTGACGAAGGGTCGTTTCGGGCTGCAGCCCGCGCGTTGGGTGTTGCCCCGTCGCGGGTATCGGAAACGACATCCGATCTGGAGGCGTATCTGGGCGTGACGCTGCTCAACCGGACAACACGGAAAATCGCATTGACCAATGAAGGCCGAATTTTCTATGCCCGCGTTGTCGAGATGATCCGCAGTGCCGAAGGCGGTCTGAACGACCTGAATGCGCTGTCCATTGAACCCGTCGGCGCTTTGAAGGTGTCTATGCCCGCTTTCATGTCCTCATCAGGACTGGCCCGCGCGATGGGCGAATTTGCAAGAGAGCACCCTCTCGTGGCGTTGTCCGTCAGTTTCTCCGACCGTCCTGTTGGGCTGATCGACGCCGGGTTCGATGTGAACATCCGTGTCGGCTGGCTGGATGATAGTGCGATGATGTCACGAAAACTGGGCGAAGAAAGCAGAATGCTGGTGGTTGGAAAGGCCTACGCCGCCGCACGGCCCAATCCCAGCCGCCCTCAGGAACTCGAAGACTGGGACTGGATCGGATACGACCAGCGCAGCGATACAATCGAGTTCACCCGGAATGACGAAACTGAAAGCGTCAAAGGCAATTCCCACCTTCGGGTCGACAGCGTAGATGCTATGTACACATTCGCCGTGCAGAACTTGGGTGTTACTGTGCTGCCAAACCATGTGGCGCAAAGAGGCATTGAAGCAGGGTTGCTTGTACAGCTTTTGCCAAAATGGCGTCTCAAACCTTTGGGGTTTTATGCCGTCTGGCCTGATAAATCCCGGCGCGAAAGCTTGGCCCTGTTGTTCGTTCGCTTTTTGGCCAAGACCTATGGCCCGCTTGATAGTTGAGCAACTTGGCGGGATAGTTGCGGCGCGTTTGCGGCATTGAATGCTTAGAGAATATTCAGGAAACTCTGCGTCAGCCTGAGATCCAGTTTGTAGTTCGGGACGACAACGCTGGTTTCATGTTCTCGTGTCAGTTCCTGAACCTGCAGCTCTCGCAGTTCGTTGTTTTTCTGCGCACTGTTTTCAAGGAAGATGCCGACGCCCAACCCCGCCATGATGGCTTCTTTCATCACCGGAAAGCTTGTCACTTTGACGATGCGCCGGATGGACAGATCACGTTTTTTCAAAGCACCCGTGACAATCCGTTGAGTGAGCGACCCGGTCTCTGGCAGTAGAAGCGTTTCAGATGCCAATTCTTTCAACGCGATTGTGTTGCGCGTGGCCAAGGCATGGTCCTGTCGCAGGTAAAGAACGTAGCGGGCGCGCATGACGGGAATGTAGTGCCAATCTTCCTGCACGGTGGGGTCGGTGACAATTGCGATGTCAGTTTGCTGGTTTTGCAGAAGCTCCATTGCTGTGGTCCAATCGCACAGCGCGAAGTCTATGTTCACATCCGGATAAAGAGCGGCGTATTTTGAAATCAGCTGCAAGGCTGGCTGTGGGGCGTTGGCGATGATGCGCAAATGGCCTTGGGAAAATTCCGAGTAGCCGCGCAGTTTTTCGTCAATGACGGCATCCAGCACGGCGTACCTGTCTGCCAGATCAAAAAATTCCTGCCCGGTTGACGTGAGTTGCACACCGTCACGGGCGCGGATCAACAGGCGGACACCGACGGTTTTTTCCAGATTCGCCACGTGCTGCGTGACCGCTGACTGTGACACGCCCATTACGCGGGCGGCGGCGGAAAAGCTGCCTTCGCGGACGACCTGGGAAAAGGCTTTGAACTGGTAGGGGTTGAACACCGGGCACGATCCTTTCGGTCGCCGGTTTAGCAGGCATAAGTGACACTTATTTGTCGTCACAGAATCGAGATTTGCATCGCCTACTCTTTGCCCAAGCCGCAAAGCGAACGAGGGTGGGATGTCGAAGATTGTGCTGTCGGACATTGGCAAATCCTTTGGGGAAACCCAGGTCTTGCGCGGGATCAACTTGACGGTTCAGGCCGGTCAGTTCGTGACACTTGTGGGGCCGTCGGGCTGCGGAAAGTCCACGCTTCTGCGCATTCTGGCGGGGCTTGAGGCCGCTGATACTGGCACCGTGATGATCGGCGATCAGGATGTGACGCGCACGCGCCCGGCGGATCGTAATCTTGCGATGGTGTTTCAATCCTACGCGCTCTACCCGCATCTGACCGTTGCCGAGAACATGATGACGCCGCTCAAGCTGCGCGATTTGGGGCTCGCGGGGCGGTTGCCTTTGGTGGGGCCTGTCCTGGCGCGGGCGCAGCACTTGAACCTTCGAAAGCAAGTGAACCGCACGGCCGCGACGCTGAAGATTGAGGCGCTGCTGGATCGTAAGCCGGGGCAGTTGTCAGGCGGGCAACGGCAGCGTGCGGCCCTTGGTCGGGCGATGGTGCGCAACCCTGTGGCATTCTTGATGGATGAACCTCTGTCGAACCTCGATGCCGCTTTGCGCGTGCATATGCGGTCAGAACTGTCGGAACTGCACCGGCGGTTGCAAACCACCTTTGTCTACGTGACCCATGATCAGGCCGAAGCGCTAACCATGTCCGATCAGATGGCTGTCATGATGAACGGGCAGATCTTGCAATACGGGCGCCCATCGCATGTATATAGTTCGCCAGCTTCCCTAGAGGTCGCAAAATTCGTCGGCTCCCCCGCCATCAATATCCTGCCGGGTGAGATCAGTGGCATCGGTGGGCTGTCGGTGATGGGCAAGGCGCTTCTTCCGGACACGCAGCTGGCGCGGCAGCCCGTTTCGGTCGGGATACGGCCAGAGCATCTGACACTGGACCCGGATGGGCCTTTCACGGGCGTGATCCGGCATCGCGAAAACCTTGGCTCTGACATTTTTCTCCATATTCAGATCGCGGGTTTGGAAAAACCAGTGATTCTGCGCAGCCATCCAAAGATTCTGGCGGGCACAGGGCTGGAAGAAGAGGTTACGTTTTCTGCGCTTATGGATGAGGTGCACGTCTTTGGCGCAGATGGGTTGCGGCTGCGCGTGGCGCAGCCCAGCCTCGTGGAGGTCGCCTGATGCCCGGCTCGCGCGCCTATTTGTGGTTCATCGGGCCGGCCATCATTCTGATGGTGCTGATCCTGCTTTTGCCCATTGGGATCGCCGGCGCGCTGAGCTTTACCGATTACTCATTGGGCAATACGTCCGCGAATTTCGTCGGCACCGATAATTATGAGCGCATCTTTACGCGCACGACCTATGAAAAGATGTTCGGCGCGACGTTCCGCTATGTCTTTGTGGTGGTGCCGCTGACCGTGCTTCTAGGCCTTGGGGCGGCGTTGCTCATTCATTCGCTGACGCGGTTTGGGGACCTTTACAAGACGATCTATTTTTTGCCCGTCATGGCCGCGCTGATTGCTATGGCGATCGTCTGGGAATTCGCTTTCCATCCCACCGTCGGGATCATCAATGCCACGTTGGAGCGGGGATGCGGGACGTGGCTTGAGGGCTGGGACTGGTACGCCGCCGGGTGTGACCGCACCTTTCCGCTTTGGCTGACGGATCGCGATTATGCGATCTGGACAGTGGCCTTCATCGGCGTCTGGCAGGGTTTTGGCTTTAACATGGTGCTCTATCTGGCCGGGCTGACATCCATCCCGCGCACGCTGTATGATGCCGCCGACATGGACGGCGCGCAATCGGGATGGGAGCGGTTTCGGCTGGTGACATGGCCGATGCTGGGGCCGACAACTGTCTTTGTGGTGACGATCAGCTTCATCCGGTCCTTTCAGGTCTTTGACACGGTGGAAGCTTTCTATCCCCAAGGCGGCGGGGCCGTCGAAATCCGTCTATGTGATGATGTTCGCCATCTATGAAAAAGCCATTCAACAGAACCTGATGGGGATCGGAGCGGCGATCACGGTCGTGTTCCTCGGCTTCGTGATGTTCCTGACAATCCTGCAACGGTGGCTTGTGGAACGGAGGACGCACTATGTCTGATGTCAGCGCCCGCTCGTCCGCCCTCCCGGGCCGTCTCGCTTTTTCTATGCGGGAGGCGATGAAGCATGTCATCTTGATCTTGGGCGCAATTGTGGTGATGCTGCCGTTTTATGTGATGGTCAGTTATTCCCTCAAAGCCCCTGCAGAAATTATGCAGCAGACGGGCGGGTTTTTGGGAAGTCAGGAACCGTTCCGCGATGATTTCTGTGTGAAGCTGGGCAATGCGGTCGAGGACTGCATGGTCAACCCCATCGTCTACAACTACACCACCGCGTTCGAGAAGGCGCCCTTGGTGCGTTATCTGCTCAATGGCGTGATCGTCACCGTTTCGATCTTCCTCATTCAGGTGATCGTTGCGCTGCCCTGCGCCTATGCGCTGGCCAAGCTGAAATTCTGGGGGCGGGAGGCGGTGTTCGGGCTGGTGCTCTTTTGCCTGCTGATCCCGGTGCATGCGATTGCGCTGCCGCTTTACATCATGCTGGCCAAGCTGGGGCTGACCAATTCCTACGCCGCACTGATCATTCCCTGGACGATCTCCGTCTTCGGGATTTTCCTGATGCGGCAGTTTTTCATGACGGTTCCCGATGACCTGATTGATGCCGCGCGGATGGACGGTATGAGTGAATACTCCATCGTCTGGAACGTGATGCTGCCCACCGCGATCCCCGCGCTGATGGCCTTTGCCATCTTCAGCGTGGTGGCCCATTGGAATGATTATTTCTGGCCCCGCATCGTGATCACGGGCAATCGCGATCTGTTCACCCCGCCCTTGGGTCTGCGCGAGTTCAAAGGCGATGCGGATGGCGACAATTTCGGGCCGATGATGGCAACCGCCTGCATCATCGTGACCCCGCTCATCGTGGCCTTTTTGCTGGCGCAACGCCGTTTCATTGAAGGGATCACCTTATCCGGAATGAAGTAGGGCGGGCCAAAGCCCGCCCACCCCTGAAATCCCAAACGGGATACCAACCGGGGCGCTGCCAATCGCCAAACCGTCAGGCCCCAAGCAACTGGAGAGAGTAATGAAAAAACTCACAACCGCAATGGCGCTTGCCTTGCTCGCAGGCCCCGCACTGTCTGAGGACAAGATCGTCATCGAATTCGCCTATCCCTACAGCCACCTCTTTGACGTGACCTACGAAAAGATTTTGCCGAAATTTTATGAGGCACATCCGAATATCGAAGTGAAGATGCGCGCGACCTACGAGAGCTATGAGGATGGCACCAACACTATCCTGCGCGAGTCTGTCGCCGGTACGTTGCCGGATGTGACCATGCAGGGCCTGAACCGTCAGGCGATCCTGGTGGAAAAAGGCATCGCCAAGTCGTTGGAGCCGTTCATCGCGGAAGAGGCGGATTTCGCCAAGGATGGTTATCACAAGGCGATGCTGGATCTGGGCACGTTTGAGGGCGATGTCCATGGTTTGCCCTTCTCCATCTCCCTGCCTGTTGGCTATTACAACATGGAGACGATGGCCAAGGCGGGTTACACGACAGAAAACCTGCCCACCACGTGGGAAGAGGTTATTCAAGCCTGCGTTGACCTTAAGGAAGCGGGCGTCGACAACCCTGTCTTCTGGGGCTGGAACATCACCGGTAACTGGTTCCTGCAGGCGCTGATGTGGAGCCAGGACAAACCGACCGTCATGGGCACCGATTTCACGCTGGATGAACCCGAAGGCTTGACCGCGCTCAACACCATGCATGACATCTTCCGGGGCTGCGACATGCAGAACCTGGAATGGAAAACCGCGCTTTCGTCCTTTTCTGCGGGGGATGTGGGCATGATGTTCTGGTCCACCTCTGCCGTGGGGGCCGTGGAACGGTCTATGGGGGATTTCACGCTGGTGACGAATGAGTTTCCGGGTCTGACCGACAAAGGCCCGATGGGTCTGCCTGCGGGTGGGAATTCCGCCATGATGGTGTCGACGTCTGAGGATCCGGCAGAGCTCGATGCCGCGTGGAAATGGCTGAAGTTCATCACCTCGGGTGAAGGGGCGGCGGATGTGGCGCGGACCACGGGCTACATGCCGCCGAACCAGGCCGCGAATGAGATCATCCTGACGGATTTCTATGCCGAGAACCCGACCAAGGCCACCGCCGTGCGTCAGTTACCGCTGCTGCGTGAATGGCAGGCCTATCCAGGCGACAATGGTCTGGCCGCAACGCAGGTGATCTATGACGCGCTCGAAGGCATCGTGACGGGTGAATTCGACGACATGGAAGAGTTGCAGCAAGAGCTGAACGAAGAGGTTCAGGACCTGCTACCGACCGGTTC
>JBCCAJ010000037.1:0-11588 GCA_039814845.1 Pseudomonadota bacterium
AAATCTTGGGTTGCGATGGTCATGTCCGCACCCCCAAGCGGGGCATCAGGCGATGAAAATCAGCCCTCGCCCTGCGCCTCCATCAGTGCCCGCAGAAGATCTTCTTCGGGCATGTCATCATCGGCGGGCTTATCCGGCTCACCACCCATCAGGAGCGCCATGGAATCATCTTCCGGCTCATCCACTTCGATCTGGGTCTGGTTGGATTCGATCAGGCGTTCGCGCAGCTCATCTGCCGATTGCGTTTCATCGGCAATCTCCCGCAGGGACACAACGGGGTTCTTGTCGTTGTCGCGATCCACGGTGATGGCAGAGCCTGACGAAATCTCACGCGCACGGTGGGCGGCGAGCATGACCAGATCAAACCGGTTCGGGACTTTATCAACGCAGTCTTCAGTTGTAACGCGGGCCATGGGACCTCCGATTGCGGAAATGCGGGCTAGAAGCCTCGTATTTAGGGCGGGGATGTAGGAAACACAAGCAGATAATGGGTCGATTTGCATGTCATTTCAGCAACCGGCAAAGGACGCATCGTCTTGAAAAGTTGAGTGCTTTAGAGCGCCTTCGGCTGGCCCCGGTCTGGCGATCCTGACCTTTGGACAGCAGCGCTTTATTGATGGGTTCCCGGACTCTATCCGAGCAAAGCCCTGCAATGGCCATTTCGCCAGGCCGTCGCGCCAGAAGCGCGCCACTTATAGTTGGCGCACCAAAGGTGCGACGTGGGGCCCTCCTCTCAGCGATTGCAAGCAATCGCTTGTCGTTTGCCGGCAACGCATGCGCAGCGTGCGTGAGAGGGGGCAGCGGACGAAGGCGCGGCGGGCTGCGCGCTTGATTCCGCGCCCGGGCGCTAAAGGCCCACAACCTCTTCCACGGACACAGGGTCCAAAGCCTCCACCATCTCCCGCACAGTCAGACCCAAGACAGGATGCAGCCAATCGGGTGCCACATCCATCAGTGGGACCAAGACAAAGGCCCGATCCTGCAAGCGCGGATGGGGCAGGATGAGTTGACCGGGGGCCTCCTGCCGCTGGGCCTCAGGCGGTAAATCACGCCAACGCATGTAGGTTTCCACATCTGGCAACACCGCCTCGCCCATGCCGATCAGGTCAAGATCAAGGCTCCTCTGACCCCATCGCTGCTCTCTCTGGCGGCCAAACTCTGCCTCTATGGAATGAAGCCGTTCCAAGATCGAAGCGGCCGTTCCTTCTGCGTGGGCCGTGACGGCGGCATTCACGTAATCCGGCCCGGCCCCGGGCGGAAAACAGGGCGTCCGGAAAAAACGGCTTGCATTGACCTCTTCGAAACCATTTTCGGAAAACCTGTTCAGCGCTTCGGCCAAACTTTGCTCAGGCGATCCTGCATGGGATGGCAGGTTGGCGCCTAAGGCGATCAAAACGACTTGTTTCACTGGCTTTGCGACCCTTTTGCGCTATCTTTTCCAACTGCAAATTGACGTGTGGGAAACTATTGCGGACACAATGAACAAAGCATAGTACAACTGCCCAATCCCAGCCACTTCATTTGATGTGGTTTCCTCCCACATGGCTGGTTCCCTTTGGAAAGGACGTCCGAATGTTTTATAAAGACGAACGGCTGGCGCTGTTCATCGATGGGTCGAATTTGTATGCGGCCGCGAAATCCCTTGGGTTCGACATCGATTACAAATTGCTGCGCTCGGAATTCATGCGTCGCGGCAAACTTTTGCGCGCATTTTACTACACCGCGCTTCTGGAAAATGAAGAATATTCCCCGATCCGCCCGCTGGTCGATTGGCTGAATTACAATGGCTTCACCATGGTCACGAAACCGGCCAAGGAATACACCGACAGCCAGGGTCGCCGGAAGGTGAAAGGCAATATGGATATCGAACTTGCCGTCGATGCCATGGAACTGGCCCCACGTATCGACCATATCGTGCTGTTTTCGGGTGATGGCGATTTCCGCCCGCTGGTGGAAAGCCTGCAGCGACAGGGCGTGCGCGTGTCGGTCGTATCGACCATCCGCAGCCAACCCCCGATGATCTCGGATGAATTGCGGCGTCAGGCCGACAATTTCATCGAACTTGAAGATCTCAAGGATGTCATCGGCCGCCCGCCACGGGAAAACGCGCCGATGGGCCGCGATGACGCGCTGGCCCAGTAGGCCCAATTCGCACCTTTAATGGGCCGCAGAGTGCGGCCCTACCCCGAAGATGCTCTGGACGCCCGTTCGCAAGGCGTTACAGTTGGGTGTGTTCGCTCTGCTTCGTTTGAGCCACACAGACCGTCATCATTTTGGGATAAAAGATGAGCCTGCAATTTCTCATCACCGCATTTGTCGTCGTGATCGCACCGGGCACCGGCGTGATCTACACGCTGGCCATCGCCCTGGGCCAAGGGCACCGGGCCGCTGTATTCGCAGCCCTGGGCTGTACCGCCGGGATTGTGCCGCATCTTCTGGCGGCCACGTTCGGGCTGGCGGCGATCCTGCACGCCTCGGCCTTACTGTTTCAGGTGGTGAAATTCGCGGGCGTGGCGTACCTGCTCTATCTGGCCTGGCAAAGCCTGCGCTCGGGTGGTGCCCTGTCGGTAGAGCCCGACAAATCGCGTGAGGCGGCTGTCGTGATCATGCGCCGGGGCATGTTGATCAATATCCTCAATCCAAAACTGTCGATCTTCTTTCTGGCGTTGCTGCCACCATTCCTGTCTGGCAACCCGGCGACGGCCACCGTGGAAATGCTGGGCCTTGGCGCGGTCTTCATGGTGATGACATTCGCGGTCTTCGTCCTTTACGGCCTGTTTGCCGCCACGGCGCGGGACAGGCTTTTGTCGTACCAAGCCGCCATGCGCTGGATCAGCCGCGGCTTTGCGGCCACCTTCGCCGCGCTCGGCACGCGGCTTGCGTTTGAGAAAGCCTCATGACGCCACCCATTCCGCGCATGCCGCTTTATCTTGGGCTGGCCGGGTTGATCCCGTTCGTTTGGGGCGCGCTGAGCGCCTTGATCCCCGGACTTCAATCCCTTGGGACAGAGGTGATTGGCCCACGGTTTGTCGGCCCCTATGTGGCACTCTTTTACGGCGCGATCATCCTGTCGTTTATGTCCGGCGTCCTTTGGGGCTTTGCCGCGCGGCTGGAGGATAAACAGGCGGCCACCGGGTTTTTCCTGTCTGTCCTGCCCGCGCTTTGGGCGTTTTTCACCACGGGTGGCGGTGTGAACAGTTCCGCCGCCGCGCTGATGGCCGGCTTCCTCGGCGTGCTGGTGCTGGATTGGTATTTCTGGCGCATGGGCGCGGCGCCGGCATGGTGGATGCAGCTGCGCATGTTGCTGACGGCGGTCGTGGTCGGCTCTCTCGCCGTGATCGTGTTCTTCGCATGAGCGCCGATGACGAAACCTTGCGCGTCTATGACGCCAAGGCGGAGGACTACGCCAAGCTTGTCGCCGACACGCCCGACCGGCAGCTGATCGAGTTCATGGTGGCGATGCCCAAAGGGGGCGCAGTGCTTGATCTGGGTTGCGGACCGGGCAATGCGGCGGCGATGATGGCGCGCGAAGGCTTCACCGTTGAGGCCACCGATGCCTCGCCCGAAATGGTCGCGTTGGCGGGCCAGCACGATGGCGTCACGGCGCGATTGGCCAGTTTTGACGATATCGCGGGCGAAGACATCTATGACGGGATCTGGGCCAATTTCAGCCTGCTGCATGCCGACCGTGCAGATATGCCCCGCCACCTTACTGCCCTTAGGCGCGCTTTGCGGTCGGGCGGTGCGTTTCACATCGGCATGAAAACCGGCACGGGCGCTGAACGGGACGGGATCGGGCGGTTCTACACGTACTATACCGCCGATGAGCTAACCGCGCTCTTGCGCACGGCCGGGTTTGAGCCGGTCAAAAGCTGCTCCGGCGTGGAAGAAGGGCTGGCCGGCACGATGGACCCCTGGATAACGTTGCTCTGTCGGGGGGTCTGCCGTGGCTGAACTTTTCGCATATACCGACGGTGCGTGCTCCGGCAATCCCGGGCCTGGCGGCTGGGGCGCGCTGCTGATTGCGCGCGATGGCGATGCCGTGCTGCGCGAACGAGAATTGTCGGGTGGGGAAGCCGAGACCACCAACAACCGCATGGAGCTTCTGGCCGCGATCAACGCGCTGGAGGCGCTGACATCGGCCAGCACGATCACAGTGGTGACGGATTCGGTTTATGTCAAAAACGGCGTCACGGGCTGGATCTTTGGCTGGAAGAAAAACGGCTGGAAAACTGCCGCGAAAAAGCCTGTGAAGAACGTCGACCTTTGGCAACGGCTGGATGAAGCCCAAGCAATGCACGATGTGGACTGGCAATGGGTCAAAGGCCATGCGGGCCACCCAGAAAACGAGCGTGCCGACGAATTGGCACGCGCCGGAATGAAGCCGTTCAAACCACAAAGGTCCTCTGGCTAACCTCCGGTCCTTTTTGCCTTTCTTCTTGCCAAAAATATCCCCGCCGGAGGCCTGAAATCTTCTACTTGCGCCAATGGGTCGGCACGATGATCAACGCGCCAACAGACGATAAGATCGCATCGAACCCCGGCGACCCGAACCCAATGCCGAACATGATGCGCAGGAAGTAAAACAGAAACGCGCCGCCCACGCAGATGATGATCGACGGGATGATCCCGTTATGGGTGAAGCCCGACCGTTCGCTGGCATAGCCAATGATCCCTGCGATCACGACCGTGCCGAAAAGCTGTAGAAACATTCCCTATCCCCTCAAAACCGCGTGCCGGGCGGCAGCGGCAACCCGCGCAGAAACTCTGCCCGATCCTGAGGCCCCTTGCCCGCCCGTTGCAAGCGCAAAACTTCAACCGCGCCGGTGCCACAGGCGATGGTGAGCTGATTATCCAGAATGGTACCGGGCGCGCCGGTTCCATCGGCCAAACGGGAGGCAAGGAATTTGATCCTTTGACCTTGCAAATCCGCCCAAGCACCGGGGAACGGCGAAAGACCGCGAATTTTGCGATCAACCTCCGTGGCAGGCGCGGCCCAGTCAACCCGCGCCTCCGCCTTGTCGATCTTTTGGGCATACGTGATGCCCACCTCAGGCTGTGGCTCTGGCACCAGATCGGCGTGCTGGGCCAATGCGTCCACAATCAGCCGCGCGCCCATTGCTGAGAGCCGGTCATGCAGGCCGCCGGTGGTGTCCTCTGCGCCAATCTCTGTCACGTCGCGCAGCAGCACCGGCCCGGTATCAAGACCCGCCTCCATCTGCATGATGCACACACCCGTTTCCGCATCCCCCGCCATGATCGCACGGTGAATGGGGGCGGCCCCCCGCCAGCGCGGCAGCAATGAGGCATGAATGTTGAGGCACCCCAGCCGCGGCGCATCCAGCACCGCCTGAGGCAGGATCAAACCATAGGCCACCACGACCGCGATGTCGGCCTTGAGAGCGGCGATCTCACCCTCAGCCCCTTTCAACGTCAGAGGGTGGCGCACCTCCAACCCCAACTCTTCGGCGCGGGCATGGACCGGCGTGGGGCGGTCTTTCTTGCCCCGGCCCGCAGGGCGCGGGGGTTGGCAATAGACGGCGGCTATGTCGTGACCGGCCTCGACCAGCGCATCCAGCACAGGGACGGAAAAGTCAGGCGTGCCCATGAAAATCACGCGCATCAGCGAGCCGCCTTCTTCGCCCGCCGCAAGAGCATGTCGCGTTTCACTTTGCTGAGGCGGTCAAAATACATCTTGCCCGCCAGATGGTCGATTTGATGCTGTACAGAAGTGGACCAGAGATCTTCGAACTCCCGCTCTACCACCGCGCCGGTTTCATCCATGTAGCGCACCGTCACCACGCGCGGGCGCTTCAGTTTCGCCGACACGCCGGGCAAACACGGGCTTCCCTCTTCATGGGTCCGCAAATCATTGCTGGCCGCGATCACCTCCGGGTTGGCAAGCCGCACCGCCTGGCCCCGGTCGTCAGAGCAATCAACCACCGCCAAAGCCTGCAACACACCGATCTGGTTAGCCCCAAGGCCCACGCCCGGCACGCCCTCCATCGTGTCGATCATATCGTTCCAAATGCTGCGAATATCATCGGTGATCGCCGCCACAGGTTCCGCCGGGGTCCGCAGACGAGGATCAGGCCAGAGCAGGCAAGGCCGCGCTGCCATAGGTCAGGCCCGCGCCTTCTCGCGCTTTAGCTTTTGCATCTTGCGGGTGATCATTTGGCGTTTGATCGCGCCCAGGTAATCGATGAAGAGTTTACCATCGAGGTGGTCAATCTCATGCTGCACGCAGGTGGCCCAGAGGCCATCGAAGGTCTCTGTCTGTTCATTGCCGTCCATGTCCATCCACGTGACATCGACCAGTTTGGGCCGGGTCACATCAGCGAATTGATCGGGGATCGACAGGCAGCCTTCCTCATACACATTCGTCTCATCGGAATTCGCCACAACGCGGGGATTGAACATCACCAACGGGCGCGGATCGCCGCCTTCATCCTTGGCGCAATCGAGCACGATCAAACGGCTAAGCACCCCAATCTGCGGCGCAGCGAGGCCAATCCCCGGCGCGTCATACATCGTCTCAAGCATATCATCCGCAAGCGTGCGCAAATCATCGCTGAGGTCGGGCACCTCCTCGGAGACCTTCTTGAGGCGCGGATCGGGATGGATCAGGATAGACTTCAACATGGCCATTCATTTAGGACAGCGTGCGGGCGCGTGCAACGCCTCTTGCAGCCGCCCCGCAAATGGTTAGCTATGCCCCAACGACAAAAGGAGCCCCAATGTTTGACGAACGCATCGACCGCCGCGGCACCAATTCCAGCAAATGGGACGCGATGGAACGCGCCACGGGTGTGGGCGCCGAGGATGCGCTGGCCATGTGGGTGGCTGACATGGATTTCCGCGCACCGGAGTTCCTGCAAGCCGCGATGCACAAGCTGATCGATCAAGCCAATTTCGGCTATTTCGCAGGCGATGCTGAGATGCGCGATCAGGTGGCTTGGTGGATGAAAACGCGCCATGGCTGGGACGCGGATCCGGAGTGGATGACAAGCACAGGCGGGTTGGGCCATGCCATTGCAGCGCTGCTCGAAACCTTCACGGACCCGGGCGATGAGATCATCATCTTCACCCCCGTTTATCATGAGTTCACCAATAAGATTAACCTCGCAGGTCGCGTGGTGCATGAAAGCCCGTTGGTCATTCGCGATGGCGTCTTCCACATGGATTTCGACGCGTTGGAAGCCGGGCTGACTGGGCGAGAGAAGGCGATGATCATATCTTCACCGCATAATCCAGCGGGGCGCGTCTGGTCGACGGATGAATTGCGTCAGGTCGCCGCGTTCTGTGAGCGGCACGATCTGCTGATCATGTCGGATGACATCCACCATGATCTGATCCTTCCGGGCTTTAGCTACACCGCGCTTCTCAATGCAGCACCCGAGGCCGCCCATCGCACCTGCGTGCTGACGGCGGCGTCTAAGACCTTCAACATCGCGGGTGCGCGGCTTGGCACGGTGACGATCCCGGATGAAGACAAACGCGCGGCCTTCCGCCATCACCTGCTGACCCATCAGACGCAACCGAACCTGCTTGGGGTGGAACTCACCCGCGCGGCCTATTCGCCCGAGGGTGCGGCCTGGACGGATGAACTGGTGGCCTATCTGGCCGAGAATGCGCGCATCTTCCTCGACGGCATCGCGGACATCCCCGGCCTGTCGGGTATGCCCATGCAATCCACCTATCTCTCTTGGGTCGATTTCGCAGGCACAGGCATGGACATGGAAGAGGTCATCCGCCGCGTGAAAGTGGATGCGCGTATAGCACCATCGGTGGGCCGGGAATTTGGCACCGGAGGAGAGACTTGCCTGCGCTTCAATCTAGGCACCTCGCGCTGCCGGGTGGAGGAGGCGGTGGACCGGCTCAAGGCCGCTTTCTCAGACTTGCAATGATCCGGCGCCTGATCCGCTTCACCGCAGCGGCACTCTTGCTGCTTCTGGCTGTTGCGGCGTGGCGAATCGTGAATGCACCGGGTCCCGCGCCGGTGCTGCCGCCGCTGACGGAAAAAATCGACCTGATTGAGATCGACAAGTCCGACCGCCGCATGACCGTCTTTCGCGACGGTGTTGCGCTGCGCAGCTATGATATAGCGCTTGGGTTTTCGCCTGCTGGCGACAAGGCGCAGGAAGGCGATGGTCGCACACCCGAGGGCCGCTTTCGCATTGACCGTCGCAACCACAACAGCAAATTCCACCTTTCGCTGGGACTTGATTATCCACACAAGGAAGACATCGACCATGCGGTCGCGTATGGTTTTTCACCTGGTGGCGACATCTTCATTCACGGCCAACCTAACTGGTTCCCCGGTCAGCTGATGCGCGGCGACTGGACAGAAGGATGCATCGCTGTCAGCAACGCGGAAATGGAAGAGATCTGGCGCGTGGCCAATCTGGGAACAGAGGTGGTGATCCGGCCCTAGGGTCGCCTTACGCCCGGGCAATCAGCGCAACAGGCGCGTCATCGGCCCTCACGAAATCGAGCGGCTGTGTGTCCGAGGCTTCGGTCATCCGCTTGTATTCAAAGCGCATTTCATCGCCATCCTCTTCGCAGGCCACGATCAGGCACTGGGACAGATGCCGCGCCCCATCATACAAATCCACACGCCCCCGTAGGGTTTCTTCGCCCGCCAACTCAAGGGAAAACCCATTCTCCCACGCGTCGATCACGCGGTAGACACGGTCGCCCGCCTGCACCCGCAATCGGTGCTTGCTGCGCAGCGCTTGTCTACGGGCGGCATCCAGCCCTGCTTGCACTTCGGGGGGAAGAAAGGTCGACATTGGCGGCAGCTCCGGTCGTTTGGTGAGTCGCAAGTTAGAGCCGCTATACGTCAGGTCACGCTAAAGTTTTGTGAAAACGCAAATTTTTCGACGCATTGCGGTCAAAAGGAAACGCCGAACGCTGCCTCTCGGCTTTGCCTCGAACGCGTTCAGCATTGCATGATTGACTATCACAAACCGCAAAACGCTTTAATCCGCAGTGGCTTTCGGGCGCAGCACATGTTCCATCGCCGGATCATAGAGCGCGCTGTCTTTGAAATCGGCAATCTGCCCCAGCACAGGGCCGACCAGGATCAGCGCGGTTCGGGTCAGTTTTTCTTCGCGCACCTTTTCCCGGATATCGCTGAGCGTGCCCCGGATGAACATCTGATCGGGCCAACCCACGCGATAGCCTACGACCACCGGACAGTCCGCACCATAGTAGGGCGTCAGCTCCCGCTCAATGGCGCGCAGGTTGCGGATGCCCAAATGAATGGCCAGCGTGGTACCGGTCCGGGCGAAGTTTTCCAACGTCTCACCCGGCGGCATGGACGTAGACTTCATAGACACACGGGTCAGCACGATGGATTGACCGACTTCCGGAATGGTGAGTTCCTGGCCCAGCTCGGCCGCCATGGCCGCATAGGCTGGCACGCCGGGAATGATCTGATAGTCTATCCCATCCGCGCGCAGCCGCCGGATCTGTTCGGCAATGGCGCCGTAAAGCGACGGATCGCCCGAATGCACCCGTGCCACATCCTCGCCGCGCGCATGCGCCGCGACGATCGCCGCATGCGTTTCGTCCAGTGTCATGGGGGCGGTATCCATCACCCGCGCCCCCTCGGGCGCGCAAGCCACCACCTCTGGCGGCACCAATGAGCCTGCATAAAGACACACCGGACACTCCCCAATCACGCGCTCGGCCTTTTTGGTCAAAAGTTCCGGATCGCCCGGGCCTGCCCCGATGAAATAGACCGTCATAGCGCCCGTTCCCCCGGCTTCATCTTTCCAAAAATACTCGCATCCGACCCCTTAGCCAGATCACCATCAATTTTGCGCGCATAGCCCCGCGGCGTGAACATACGCGGGCCCTCGCCAAGGGCGGCCAGCCGCGAATTGGACGAGCCGATCAACACCACCGTCAGCATATCCACCTCATCCACCTCCAGCGCGTCGAGGCGGCGATAGCGCAGGTGTTCTTCCGGACGGCCCAGCGACGTGGCCAACATCACGGGCGTGTCACCCGGGCGATGTTGCAGCAGAATGTCCCGCGCCTTTGCCAGCAGAGTGCGGCGGGTCTTGGAGACGGGGTTGTAGAACGCGATGACGAAATCCCCCTCTGCCGCGGCATGAAGGCGGCGGATGATGTCATCGCGCGGAGTCAGCAGATCAGACAGGGATATGGTGCAGAAATCATGGCCCAGGGGCGCGCCCGCGCGGGCGGCGGCGGCTTGCAGGGCCGACACACCGGGGCTGCAGATCACCTCCGCCCGGCGTGCGGCATCCGACACGCCGCCTTCGTCTTCCGTTCGGTCGAGCAGCTCAAACACCAGCGCACCCATAGCATAGATGCCCGCATCGCCCGAACAAATCAGCGCGACGTTCTTGCCCTGTCCCGCCTGTTCCAGCGCATAACGGCAGCGCGCCTCCTCCCCGCCCAGTGGGAAATCAGACCGCGCCTTGCCTGCGGCGAGCGGGCCGAGCAGGTCGATATAGAGGCCGTAGCCCACCAGCTCTTCGGCGTCAGCCACAAGGCGGCTCACTTCCGGCGTGCGCCAACTGGCCTGACCGGGGCCGATGCCCAGAACCGACAGGCGTCCGCGCGCGCGGCCGGTGAATTGCGTGATGGGTTGCTCAGACCGGGTCAGAGCGCAGGTGGTGTTAGCGGTCTTGGACTTCTCGACAGTGAGCACACCGCCAATGGCGAGGGCCGCGCCTTCGGCAACGCCGTGACAGCCAACCTCTGCGAAGACAACGTCGGAGGGGTTGGCGAGGTTGGGAGATTGGGCCTCCAACTCCTCGGCGGTGAACAGGCGAAGTGGCACGCCCAGACGCGCCGCCAACATGTTCATCGCAGGTTCATCGGCTTTGAGGTCGATGGTGGCGATGCACGCGATGGCACCCGGGGCGATATCTGCGGCCTCAAGGGCGCGCGACACATGATCCCACATCTCCTCCGGGTCAGCGTTGCGGGCGCAGCCGACGCCCAAGGCGTAGCGTTGGGGGTGGTAGACGAGCCGCTCTTCGCCCCCTTGCACACGCGCCTCGCTCACGATCAATTCGACGCGGCCGCCAGAAACGATGCTGCTGTCTTCGATGTCGAAGATGGGCTCGCCCTGAAGGGTCACGCCTGCGCCAGACAATAGTGCCGCCATTGCAGACTTGGCATCTTCCGGGTTGGCAAGGCGGTAACCCGTCGGGGGTGCATCGAGTGCGACACCCATGGCCACATCGCCCGCCGTGGTGACGGCGGCAGTGCTGCCCAGATGGGTGGCGATGTCCTGCGCCAACCGGTTGGCCCCGCGATGGCCGCCGAGCAAAGGCACCACCACGGCGCCATCATCCGACACCGACACCACGGGTGGCTCGGCGCGTTTGTCCGACAGCACGGGGCCGACGGCACGGATCAGGATGCCGCTGGCGCAAACCCCCACCACCGGCGTGCCAGCCAAAAAGAGATCGCGCACATGGTCCAACGCGTTGGCAAAGAATGCGTCCGCGCGATCCACCCGGCCTTCTCGGCCATGGACCTGTGCGCCCAGATGGGAGGCGACGCGGTGGGCGGTGGCCTCACCCGACCGGCTGAGCGCCAGAACG
>JBCCAJ010000435.1:0-2777 GCA_039814845.1 Pseudomonadota bacterium
CCCAGCAAGATCCCCACCGCCCGCGTTCTGCGCGGCGATGATCGCATAAGAGGACGGCGCAGGGTTGGTCGGCCAGTGCGCCGGTTGGAAATTCAGATCCATCCCCACCTTGCGGGCCTGACGCGGCAAATCCTGCGCGCGATAGGCGATGCGATTGGGGTGCCGGTCCTTGGGCGGGGTGCCTCCCGTCCGGGCAAAGAGCGCCATGATATCGAGCGGTTTATAGGTGATGGTCGCCCCATGCTTTTCCGCAATCTCTTCCAGCTTCAGACCGGCGAGATAGGAGAAGGGGGAAATTGTTGCGAAAAAATAGTCTATATGGGGCATAATCGCCGCTCCTGTTCTCGGATTGTCTAGGCCCGACGGTACGCCCATGGTAAGCGGTGTCAACGTCGCGATTCTGTTACAAACTGCGCAGTTTCTACGCAGACCTTGGGGGACCAGCCAGCCATGCCAACCGCACCCGCGCCGAAGCTTATTTCCGGAAATGCCAACCTCCCACTCGCCCATGCAATCACCAAGCGCATGGGGATCTATCGCGGTTCACCCGTTGGGTTGGTGGACTCGCGGATGGAGCGGTTCAATGATCAGGAAATCTTTGTTGAGGTGTTTGAGAATGTCCGTGGTGAGGATATGTTCATCATCCAGTCGACGTCAAACCCCGCCAATGACAACCTGATGGAACTGCTCATTATGGCCGACGCGCTGCGCCGGTCCTCCGCGCGCCGGATCACGGCCGTGATCCCTTATTTCGGCTATGCCCGTCAGGATCGCCGCACCAAGGCGCGCACACCCATTACGGCCAAGCTGGTCGCCAACATGATCGTCGGCACAGGGATTGAACGGGTTCTGACCATGGATCTGCACGCCGCACAGATCCAAGGATTTTTCGATATTCCGGTAGATAACCTTTATGCCTCTCCGGTGTTCGCTCTGGACGTGTTGACCCAGTTCCAGGATCGGCTGGGCGACGTGATGGTGGTCTCGCCGGATGTGGGCGGGGTTGCCCGCGCGCGGGAATTGGCCAAACGGATCAATGCGCCGCTCTCGATCGTGGACAAGCGGCGTGAGAAAGCCGGTGAGGTCGCAGAGATGACGGTGATCGGCGATGTGAAAGACAAGATTTGCATCATTGTCGATGACATCTGCGACACTGCGGGCACACTGTGCAAGGCGGCTGAGGTCCTGATGGAACATGGTGCGAGTGAAGTCCACGCCTATATCACCCATGGTGTGATGTCAGGCCCAGCGGTGGAACGGGTGGAAGCCTCTGTCATGAAGTCCTTGGTGCTGACAGATACGATTGCACCCAATGACGCAACGAAAGCGGCGGGAAACATCCGCGTTCTGCCGACCGCGCCGGTCTTTGCCCAGGCAATCCTGAATATCTGGACGGGTACATCTGTGTCGTCTCTTTTTGAGACGCCGACGCTTGAACCGATTTATGAAGGGCAGTTTGGCACCTGACGGTCGGGGGTTGCCCCAGCCTCAGTAGAGTTCCCAATCGTCTTCGTTGCCCACAGGGCCAATCGCCATCCAGCGCACGCGGGCGCGGGCCACCCGGGTGTCGCCCCAAGTTTTGAAAACAGCCTCAAAGCCGTCTTCCAAAATTTTTTCAGCTGACACATCAGCACGCGCATTGCTGCCGCTGTCGAAATCCCACATGGAAAGGGCGACAAAAACAGACGGCGGTTTCAGGAATGCACGCCCAAAAGGGACAGCCAGGCGACGTTCACGCGGGCCTTTGCCGGCCCACATTTCACCTTCGTCCTCGAAATCCGAAAACAGGACATTATCACCCTGTTCGATCCCAATCATGCTACTCGATAAAATCTTCATCTAATCGTGTTCTTAACCTTCCCTTGATCACCATAGAGGGCAAGTTTGGGAAATGTTTGCAAGGAATAAGGCGTCTTTTAGATCGGTCAAACCCGTTGCTTCAAAGCAAAAGGGACCTGCAAACGCAAGTCCCTTCAAAGCGATCCTGATTGTAGATCAGTTAGTTAGCTGACAGACCGATCTCATCGCCCAACGCGACCATATCAGCGAGAAGCTTTGCGGCCTCGTCCACCGGGCCCGGTTCGTTCACATAAACGTCCTTCGCCTTTTGGAGACGGCCATTGGCCTCTTCCATCATCTTGCTGAACTGTTCCTGCGTAACTTCATCGTGGGGGATCGCCTGTTCCGCGAGGATAGAGATCGACGTTGCATTGATCTCCGCAAAGCCGCCAGTGACCACGTAGGATGTGTCGCCATCCGTTCCGGTCACTTTGACAAGCCCGGGGCGCAGGGTGGTGATCAGCGGCGCGTGATCGGCCATTGCCGTCATATCGCCTTCGGCACCCGGGATCTGCACTTCTTTGGCCTGAACGGAGGCCAGCAGACGTTCGGGGCTTACCAGATCGAATTGGACTGTATCAGCCATTGGTTTTCCCTTCTTGGGTGGAAGGTGGGGTCAAACCCCACCCTACCCTTGATTAGGCGGCTTCAGCTGCCATTTTTTCGGCTTTCGCGATCACTTCCTGAATGCCGCCCACCATGTAGAAGGCACCTTCGGGCAGGTGATCGTATTCGCCAGCCACAACCGCCTTGAACGACGAAATCGTGTCTTCCATCGGCACCTGCACACCGTCAGACCCGGTGAAGACCTTCGCCACGTCAAACGGCTGGCTGAGGAAACGCTGAATCTTCCGGGCACGTGCCACGGTCAGCTTGTCCTCTTCGGAAAGTTCATCCATCCCGAGGATCGCGATGATGTCCTGAAGCGATTTGTAGCG
>JBCCAJ010000059.1:0-10096 GCA_039814845.1 Pseudomonadota bacterium
ATCGTTCACGGTCACAATGTGCACATTGCCGCCCGTCAGCGCGTTCAGATAGGCCGGGAAGGTGGACACAAGTGTCTTACCTTCGCCAGTTTTCATCTCTGCAATGTTACCCTGATGCAGAAAAATGCCGCCCATCAGCTGTACATCAAAGGCACGCAGGCCCAGCGCACGGCGGGCGGCCTCCCGACAGTTGGCAAATGCCTCAGGCAAAACAGCATCCAGGCTTTCGCCCTCGGCCACGCGGGCCTTCAGGTCTGCAGTCTTTTCAATCAGCCCTTCATCGCTCAGCTTTTCGAACTCAGGCTCCAACGCGTTGATCTTGTCCACGAGAGGGCGTGTCGCCTTCACCTTGCGGTCATTTTGGGTGCCGAAGATTTTCTTCGTGACAGTCTTCAAACCCAGCATGTGCAATCCGCTCCGATCATTCGCGTTGTCGTGAAAGGCATTTGCTTGCTCCGCCTGTCTTGCAACCCTAGAACGGGGGCAAGACGGTGTGCCCGCCTTTGAACATAAGGCGATGTAAGGGTCCACCAGATGACTGTCAACGTTAGGCGGGCGCAGGCTATCGTACTCGTGACCTCGGCCCCAGACATAGGAATGACCCAGAAGGGATTGATCATGACAACGAAGTTGAAAACCTGCCTTATGGGGGCCGCGGCGGCAATTGCAATGTCGGCCACGGTGGGGCTTGCACAAGACAGCGATGATCTGAGCGCGGATCAGGTTCTGGCGACAGTGAATGGTGTCGATATCACGCTGGGCCATGTGATCGCGACGCGGTCTAACCTGCCCGCCGAATACGGCCAATTGCCCGCCGCGCTGCTGTTTCAGGGGATTTTGGATCAGCTGGTGCAGCAAACCTTGTTGGGTCAGACCTATGAAGGGGAGCTTTCGCTGCAATCCAAGATCTTCCTCGAAAACGAGGAACGCGCTATAATCGCAGGGGAGGCCATCTCTGCCTTCCTGGCCGAAGATGTGGACGAAGAGGCGCTGCGTGCCGCCTATGATGAACAATACCCTGAAGTAGGCGACGAATTGGAGTACCGCGCCTCCCACATTCTGGTGGAAACAGAGGATGAGGCTAATGACCTGATCACTGAACTTGAAGGCGGCGCCGTGTTCTCAGCACTCGCCCAGGAACGCTCCACGGGGCCGTCGGCCGCTGTCGGCGGTGATTTGGGATGGTTCGGGGACGGCGATATGGTCGCGCCGTTCTTTGATGCCGTCGTGGAATTAGAACCCGGCGGTGTTTCTGCACCGGTTCAGACGCAATTCGGCTGGCATGTCATCACCCTCGCAGAGACCCGCGCCGTGCAGCGCCCCGCATTTGAAGATGTGCGCGATGCGATTGCTGACGGATTGCAGCAAAGCAAACTGGAAGGCCACATTGACGCCCTGTCTGCCGAGGCAGAGATTGATCGCCCCGACACCTCCGGCATTGACCCCGAAGTGATCACCCGGATCGACCTGTTGGAGAACTGACCATGGCCGCCACGCCCCCCCGGTCCCCCCTCGCGCCCGACGCGTTCCCTGAATTGCCCGTCATTGACGGGGTTGAATTTGCCACGGCTGAGGCGGGGGTGCGCTATACCGGCCGCCGCGATGTGATGCTGGCCAAGCTCGCGCCTGGAACGACCGTGGCTGGTGTCTTCACGCAATCCTCAACCCGGTCTGCGGCGGTGCTGGATTGCGAAGAGAAGATCAAATTCAGCTCGGATGCAGGTGCCGCGATCATCGTTAATTCCGGCAACGCCAATGCGTTCACCGGCAAGGATGGGCGCATGTCGGTCAAGGCCGTGACCAACGCAGTGGCCAAGTCCGTGGATGTGCCCGAGGCACGTGTCTTTTCTTCTTCCACCGGGGTGATTGGGGAAAAGCTTGCCCATGAACGGATTGAGGCGAAGTTGCAGGAGTTGTCCGGCAATCTAAGCGGCACCGGCATCGCAGCGGCCGCTGAGGCAATCATGACCACTGACACCTTCGCCAAGGGCGCGGGCACCACCGCGATGGTCGAAGGCCAGAAAGTGCGCATCGCGGGGATAGCCAAGGGGTCGGGCATGATCGCGCCGGATATGGCGACGATGCTGGTCTATATCTTTACTGACGCCGCCGTAGATAAGCCGGTTCTGCAATCCATGGTGTCCGCACTCAATCAGACCACGTTCAACTGCATCACGGTCGACAGCGACACATCTACCTCTGACACGCTTCTCGTCGCCGCCACGGGTGCATCTGGCGTCCGCGTGGATGAAAACAATATCGGCTTCATGGAAGCGCTGCGCCGCGTGATGACAGATCTCGCCCACCAAGTGGTGCGCGATGGGGAAGGGGCGACGAAGTTTATCACCATCGCGGTCACTGGCGCGTCGTCGGACCGCGACGCACGCACCCACGCCATGGCGATCGCCAATTCCCCGCTGGTCAAAACGGCCATTGCCGGCGAGGACCCGAATTGGGGTCGCATTGTCATGGCCATCGGCAAATCCGGCGCACCGGCGGATCGGGATATGATTGCCATTTCCTTTGGCCCAATTCAGGTGGCCAAGGACGGTTGGGTGAACCCCAGCTACAAGGAAGAGGACGCCGCCAAATACATGAAGAATGAGGTGATCGACATCACCGTCGATCTTGGCCTCGGCGGCGGCCGCGCGGTGGTGTGGACCTGCGATCTGACACACGGCTATATCTCCATCAACGCCGATTACCGGTCGTGAAGACCGTACTTGTCTCTGCAGTCGCCCTGATCGATGTCGACGGGCGCATCCTTCTGGCCCAACGGCCCGAGGGAAAGTCCATGGCCGGTCTGTGGGAGTTTCCGGGCGGAAAAATCGAAGCAGGTGAAACGCCAGAGGCCGCGCTGATTCGCGAACTGGAGGAAGAACTGGGCATCAATACCTGGGAAAGCTGCCTAGCCCCTCTGACATTCGCCAGCCACAGCTACAACGAATTTCACCTTCTCATGCCGCTCTTTGCCTGTCGAAAATGGGAAGGCACACCGGTAAGCCGCGAAGGACAAACGCTAAAATGGGTTCGCGCGAATCAGCTACGCGATTACCCCATGCCAGAGGCCGACATACCTTTGATACCGATTTTGCGAGATTGGTTGTAATTTGCGAAAAAATTAATCGAATTTTTAGAAATTGCGTTATCTATATACACATCATGTTTCTCGGGGGATTGAACATGTTGAGAACTATCACTCTTGGTACAGCTGTTTTGGTGCAAGGTATCTTTGTTAAATCGCTGCCGAATGGACGCATTCAAATTCGCGTTGGCGATCAGACCTATTGTGGACTGCCGGTTTAAGCCACGGCGAGTTTCAGTATCCAGTATCAAAAAGAGGCGCTCAACAGCGCCTCTTTTTGTATTCATAGCCTGGTTTTGAACCCCCCGATCAGTCGAGGTTCCGTTCCACCTCTTCGCGCTCAAAGATTTCGATAACGTCATCTGCGCGAATGTCATCGTAATTCTCAAACGCCATGCCGCACTCCTGGCCAGATTGCACTTCTGCCACTTCATCCTTGAAGCGCTTCAGTGTCTTCAACGTGCCTTCGTGAATCACCACATCGTCACGCAGCAAACGCACACCGGCAGACCGGCGGGCAACACCTTCGGTGACAAGACAACCCGCTACCTTGCCGACGCCTGAGACCTTGAAGACTTCTTTGATAGATGCGTAACCGATGAAGTTCTCGCGAATTTCCGCACCCAAGAGGCCAGAGGCCGCGGCCTTCACATCATCCACCAGGTCATAGATCACACTGTAGTAGCGGATCTCGATCCCCTTCTGGTTGGCGGAGTTCCGAGCGGGTGCATTGGCACGCACATTAAAGCCGATAACCGGCGCGCCAGATGCCTCCGCGAGGCCAATATCACTTTCGGTGATCGCGCCCACACCGTGGTGCAGCACGCGCACGCGGACCTCATCATTGCCGATCTTTTCCATCGCCTGAACGATCGCTTCGGCAGACCCCTGCACGTCGGCCTTCACCACCACTGGCAGTTCAGAGACGTTTTCATTCTCTTTCGCCTGCGCCAGAAGCTGTTCGAGCGTGGTACCGGCACCCACAGCGGCGCGCTTTTCTTTCGCGACGCCTTCGCGATACTCGGCGATCTCACGGGCCTGTGAATCGGTGTCAACAACGTTCAGAACGTCGCCTGCCTCAGGCGTACCATTAAGGCCCAAAACCTCCACCGGCACAGATGGCCCGGCTTCTTTTACGCGTTCCCCACGATCGTTGATAAGCGCACGGACCTTACCGTGTTGTTCACCTACGACAAAGATATCGCCCTGCCGCAACGTCCCGCGCTGTACCAGAACGGTGGCGACGGGACCGCGGCCAACATCCAGCTGCGCTTCGATCACGGCACCTTCAGCGGCGCGACCCGGGTTTGCCTTCAGTTCCAGAATTTCCGCCTGCAGCGCGATGGCTTCCAAAAGTTCATCAAGACCCTGACGGGTGATTGCGGACACTTCGACATCCTGCACGTCACCAGACATCGCCTCAACGATCACCTCGTGTTGCAACAGTTCCGTACGCACCTTGTTAGGGTCAGCTTCCGGTTTGTCGCATTTGTTAATCGCAACAATCATCGGCACTTCGGCGGCTTTGGCGTGATTGATGGCTTCAATCGTCTGCGGCATGACCGAATCGTCCGCCGCCACAACCAACACCACAATATCAGTCACCTGCGCACCGCGCGCCCGCATGGACGTAAACGCCGCGTGGCCGGGTGTATCCAGGAAGCTCAAAACCGCACCGCTGTCGGTTTTCACCTGATACGCACCAATGTGCTGCGTGATGCCGCCGGCCTCACCATCAACAACCTTTGCATTGCGGATCGCGTCCAGAACAGAAGTCTTACCGTGGTCCACGTGACCCATGACCGTGATAACAGGTGGGCGACCGATCAGATCATCTTCACTGTCTTCGACCGCGTCGATCACATCCTCTACGTCAGAATCGGACACGCGTGTGATCTTGTGACCGAACTCCTCAATGATCAGTTCTGCCGTATCGGCATCAATGGTCTCGTTTTGCGTTGCCATCATGCCGTTGTTCATCAGCGCCTTGATCACATCGCCCACGCGCTCAGCCATCCGGTTTGACAGCTCGGCCACTGTGATCATCTCAGGCAGCTGCACATCACGCACCACCTTTTCGCGATCCTGTGTGCCGCCCATCGCTTTTTGGCGCGCGCGTTCTTGCTTTCGCTTCATCGCAGCCAGCGATTTCTGACGCCCGCCTTCGCCACCAGACAGCGCCTGGTTGAGCGTCAGCTTTCCCGACCGACGACCATCGTCACGGCCCTTGCCGCGACCTTTCTTCTGGTCGCGCTGATCTGCTTCTTGCCGACGCGGCGCTTGTTGTTTCTGCGCGGGACGTGCGGCAGCGCCTTCTTCCGGCGGGGGCGGTGCGGCGGCAGCGGCAGCTGAACGGCGTGCGGCCTCTTCCTCTTCCTTGCGCGCGCGCTCTTTTTCTTCTTCCTTCGCGCGGGCCTTTTCTTCGGCCTCACGCTGTTCACGTTCTTTGGTCTCCGCCTCTTCACGGCGGCGTTGACGATCTTGCTCGCGCGCTTTCTCTTCGGCCTCACGGGCGGCAGCATCCTCTGCCTCACGCGCTTTGGCCGCCTGCAAAGCCTTCAGACGACGCTCCATTTCCGCATCGGTAATCCCGGCAGGCCGCTTGGACGCATCCCCGCCCGAAGAGCCCGAGGACGCACCCGGTTTGGCCGCAGCACCAGGCTTCGGCTTCACGATCCGCTTACGCTTGGTTTCCACCACGACATTCTTCGTGCGCCCGTGGCTGAAGCTTTGCTTCACATTCCCGGGACGGGATCCGCCGCCACGCACACCCAGAGGTTTTTTGCCGTTGTCGTCACTCATCTGGTTTTCTTCCCTTTCTCGTGGCCGCCTTCGACCACTGAGACGCGCAGGCCTTTCAGCCTTGCCGCCTCCTCTACAACACGTTGCGACAAAGCTCCATCCCCCAGTGCGGCATGGATCGCCGTTTGTCGCCCAAAGGCTTTGCCCAGCTCTTCGGCCGTTAGCCAACCGATATAGTTGCCGCCATAGGGCGTGCTAAGCTTTGATTTTCCCCGTTCCGAGCCATCGCTCGCTTGGATCAGCACCCGCGCCGTTTCTTTCAGCAGCCAGTCCTTAACTTTTTCGTAGCCCGTTACAGCCCGGCCACCTTTACGCGCGAGGCTGATCAGTTCCACGATACGCCGCGCCAGCATTGGCTCTAACGCCTCAACGAGCCCTTCCGGCACCGTCACCTTGGTCTTGGCCGCACGGGCAAAGAGGCCCTTACTAGCGGCTTTCTCCAGAGCCTTCGGATCGGCTTTCACGTAGATCCCGCGACCTGGTAGCTTTTCCGCCAGATCGGGGCAGATCTGCCCATCGGGCCCGATCACAAATCGAATGAGCGACGCCTTAGGGAGCACATCCCCCGTGGCGATGCACTTGCGTTCCGGACCATTTGAGCGGTCCTTGGGTTGCCCACCGCGACCCATATCAGCGCCTCACGAGGCCTGACGCATCAGGCCTCGGCCTCCTCTGTGGATTCTGCATCTGCATCGCCGCCTTCGCCTTCTTCTTCGGTAGCAATCAGATCATCAGGGTCAACCCAACCCAGCATTACGCGGGCGGTCATGACCATATCCTGGGCTTCATCCAGCGACACTTCGAAAGGTTCCAGCAGACCGTCATCCTTGATGCGTTCACCATCCACAGTGGTCCAGCCCCCGGCGAGTTCCCAATCTGCACAGGTGGCGAAATCTTCAAGCGTTTTCACATCATCTTCTGCCAATGCTTTCACCATCTGGGGTGTCAGACCTTCGAAATCAATGAGGCTATCCTCAGCGCCCAATTCACGGGCCTTCTCCAACGCCTCTTTGGCTTGCGCATCGAGGATATCGCGCGCGCGGGCCTGAAGCTCGTTGGCTGTGTCTTCATCCACACCGTCGATGACGAGCAGCTCGTCAACTTCCACATAAGCGACTTCATCCAGGTTGGTGAAGCCCTCAGAGACTAGCAACTGCGCAAAGAATTCATCCAGATCAAGCGTCGTCATGAAGAGGTTCGTACGCTCTTCGAATTCCTTCTGACGGCGTTCGCTGTCTTCGGCCTCGGTCATGATGTCGATGTCGAGATTTGTCAGCTGGCTTGCCAACCGAACGTTCTGACCGCGGCGACCGATGGCGAGGGAAAGCTGCTCTTCAGGCACCACAACCTCAATCCGCTCAGCCTCTTCATCCAGAACCACCTTGCTGACCTCCGCAGGCTGCAACGCGTTCACAAGGAAGGTCGGCTGATCTTCGTTCCAAGGGATGATGTCGATCTTTTCGCCCTGCAGCTCATTCACAACCGCCTGCACGCGGGAGCCACGCATACCCACACAGGCGCCCACAGGATCAATGGAATTGTCGTAAGAAATCACCGCAATCTTCGCGCGGGAGCCCGGGTCACGGGCCACAGCCTTGATCTCAATGATGCCATCGTAAATTTCAGGAACTTCCATCTTGAACAGTTCCGCCATGAATTCCGGCGCGGTGCGGCTCAGGAAAATCTGCGGCCCGCGGGTTTCGCGGCGCACATCCTTGATATAACAGCGGATGCGATCGCCATTGCGATAGCTTTCGCGCCCGATCTTTTCATTGCGGCGCAGTACGCCTTCGCCCCGACCGATATCAACGATTACATTGCCGTACTCTTCGCGCTTTACCTGACCATTGATAATGGTGCCCGCGCGATCCTGGAATTCTTCGAACTGACGATCCCGCTCGGCCTCACGCACCCTTTGCAGGATCACCTGCTTAGCACTTTGGGCGGCAATGCGGCCCATATCCACGGGCGGCACTTCTTCCACAAAGGTGTCACCAACCTTGGGGTCTTCCAGATACTGCTTGGCCTGCTCCACCGTGAACTCGGCCTGGTAATTCTCCAGCTCTTCATCCTCCACCACAGTACGCACGCGGGTGAAGGTGGCGCGACCGGTCTTGCGGTCGATGCTCACACGGATGTCCATCTCCGCGCCGTAGCGGCTCTTGGCCGCCCGGGCGAGGCTTTCTTCCATCGCTTCCACCACAAGGCCGGGATCAATCATCTTCTCCCGCGCAACCGCCTCGGCGGTTTGCAGCAGTTCAAGCTGGTTGGCAGATGTAATGGCCATTAGCCGTCCTCCTCAGACGTATCAGTCTCTATCTGGTCTAAATCTTCATCGCTGATCAGACCCGCATCTTTGCGCGCCTTCAGCATGTCTTTGATCAACTCATCGGTCAGGATCAGCTTGGCCTCGGCCAGCCAATCGAACTGCAACCCGATGGTGCCTTCTTCCACGTTGATGAGCACTTCGTCGCCCTCAACCCCGGCGAGGACACCCTTGAAGCGCTTCCGCCCGGCGACCAATTCCTCGGTCTCCAGCTTGGCGTCATAGCCTTCATATTCTTCAAAATGCTTCAGCCGGGTCAGAGGCCGGTCAATCCCGGGGCTGGAAACCTCCAGAGCATACGCCTCCGTGATCGGGTCCTCCACATCAAGGATCGCACTCACGGCCGTGGAGATATCAGCGCATTCATCCACCTCAATCCCGCCATCGGGGCGTTCGGCCATGATTTGAAGCGTCTTGGACTTCCCACCGATCAAACGCACGCGCACCAGCTCAAACCCCATGTCTTCAATCACGGGGGAGATGATCTCAGCCATACGCCGATCCATGGCGGATTTTGCAATGAGTGCGTTCATCAGTGCTTTCGAGGGTTCCTAGAACAAAAAAACGGGCCCGCGGCCCGTATCGTCTTTCCGGTGGGCGCTAGGTTTGGACCCCAGCGCGCCGCTGTTGAGATGGATATACGGAAGGTGGGGTGAGTCTGCAAGGGGTGATCCGTCCGTCCTAACCACGCGCAACATATGCCTGCCGTCCCGACCCAGTCTTATTTTGCCGCGAAGGAACGGACCTCGGCCACCATTTCGCCGGTTTTCAATGTTAACTGGAACGTTGAAAGGAACCCAGAATGCCACGACCATGGTACAAAATAGCCTATCTTCGGATTTATGTCGCCGTTCTGGTCACGCTGCGCCGCTTGCTTCTGGCGCGGCCGGTGGAGATTTTTTGGGTAGGATGCTGCGCATTCCTGCTGATAATCGGCGCTTTCTACACTGTGGATCTGCTGCCGATTTTCTGGCTGAGGTCAGAGGTGTTCAGCTTCGCGTTTGTGTTCTACATGACGACCTGCATCGTGATTTCACTGAGTTGCGCTTTCTTTGCCCTCTACAGGCTCATTCGCAGACCGGTCGCAACAAATGCTTACAGCAGCCCACGAACCCAGAATGACCATTCGCGGCGCGCTGGCTGGGTCGCGATCAAATCGACCATACCCTGGTGCTGCGGTTTGGTAATTTTGTCTTGGCTGATCGGATTGTCGCCTTTGGCAACGCTCAAGGCATTTGGCTGGTTCCCAATAGCGCTTGGGATGGCTGCGTTGATTGTCTCAACGGTAGTCAGGCGTAAATGGGGCTAGTCACCGACCAATCCCCACTTGCATGAAAAAGACTTCGATGTCCCTCTAAGATCAGGACCGTCCCAGCCGGTCCATCACCTTCACCAGTTCTTCACTGATGCCCGGCTCGGATAGCGCATGCCCGGCCATGGGTATCATTTTGAGTTCGGACTTGTCCCACATCTTCGCCAGCTTGTGGGCCGAATTTGGTGGGCAGATCATGTCATAGCGGCCCTGTACAATAGTGCCGGGGATATGGGCGATCTTGGGGATATCGCGGTAAATCTGGCCGTCTTCCTCAAGGAAGCCGCCATTGATGAAATAGTGGTTTTCCAACCGCGAAAAAGCGCGCGCGTAATCGGCGGGGCTGTCGCCGCCGCGGCCGTTCGACCCCACTGTGGCCAGCGCGTTTTCCCAAGCCGCCCATGCCTTGCCAAATCGCGCTTCTTGCACGCGGTCACCGGAGAAGAGCCGTCGGTGGTAGGCTTCGATCAAATCGCCACGCTCATCCTCAGGAATTGGCTCAATAAAAGCTGCCCAGGTTTCCGGCCAGAACCGGCCCGCGCCGCCTCCGTAGAACCAATCAAGCTCTGCC
>JBCCAJ010000337.1:0-3864 GCA_039814845.1 Pseudomonadota bacterium
TCGAGACGGTGGACGAGCGTGGCCAACTTGTTCTAAAGACGCGCCAAGGGCGGTAGGCGATCCCGGCTGCCGACGTGTTTTTCTAAAGGCGGCACGCGATGCTTCTGGCCATAGATTGCGGCAACACGAACACCGTTTTCTCGATCTGGGACGGGTCTGAGTTTCTGTGCACCTTGCGTACCTCGACGCATCACGCGCGCACGGCGGATGCGTATTTCACGTGGTACTCGACGCTGGTGAAGCATTATGGCCTCGATGTGGATGTCACCGATGTGATCATCTCTTCGACCGTGCCGCGGGTGGTGTTCAACCTGCGCGTCTTCACGGACAGGTTTTTTGGCTGTCGCCCGTGGGTGGTGGGCAAGCCCGATTGTGCACTGCCGGTGGAGCCGCGTGTCGATGAGGGCACAATCGTGGGCCCGGACCGGTTGGTGAATTCCGCGGGCGCCTATGACCGCCATGGCGGCGACCTCATTGTGGTGGATTTCGGCACGGCCACAACCTTTGACGTGGTGGCCGAGGATGGGGCCTATGTGGGCGGGGTGATCGCGCCCGGTGTGAACCTGTCGTTGGAGGCCTTGGGCACGGCGACGGCAGCACTTCCCCATGTGGATGTGACCAAACCCCAGCAGGTGATCGGCACGAACACCGTCGATTGCATGCAGTCGGGGGTGTTCTGGGGCTATGTGGGCCTCGTGAATGGAATATGCGCGCGCATCACGGGCGAATACGACCGCCCCATGCGCGTGATCGGAACGGGCGGGCTTGCGCCGCTTTTTGCGCAGGGAAGTGTCGGGAGCGATATGCTTTTCGATGAGGTAGAAGACGATTTGACAATGCATGGGCTGACTGTGATTCACGCCCATAATGTGAAAGGCTGAGCAGCACATATGAGCAACAAAAGAGTGGTGTATCTGCCCCTTGGTGGGGCGGGTGAGATTGGCATGAACGCCTATGTCTATGGCGTGGGTGCGCCGGGTAAAGAACGGTTCATTCTGGTGGATCTGGGCGTGGCCTTTCCGGATATGGATGGCACGCCGGGGGTCGATTTGATTTTCCCCGATATCTCGTGGCTGGAAGAGCGCAAAGACCGGCTTGAGGCGGTGTTCGTGACCCACGCCCATGAGGATCACGTGGGCGCGGTGGCGCATTACTATGACCGCTTGGGTGCGCCGATTTATGCCCGCGCGTTTACCGCCAATATCGCGCGGCGCAAGATGGATGATCGCGGCCATCCCGAGCGCGCCGTCATCACTGCAAGTCCGTGGCCGGAGGTGGTCGAGGTCGGCCCCTTCAAAGTGGGTTTCGTTCCGATTTCCCATTCCATTCCAGAAAGTTCCGGCTTGGTCATAGACACGCCCGCAGGCCGCGTGGTGCATTCGGGGGACTTCAAGATTGATGCCGACCCGGTGGTGGGGGAGGCCTTTGACGAAGACCTCTGGAGCGGGCTTTCTGAGCCCGGCGTTATGGCGCTGATGTGTGACAGCACCAATGTGTTCAATGACCATCCCGGCCGGTCAGAGGGCACGCTGGGGCCAGAAATTGAGAGCCTGATCGCGGGGGCGAAAGGCATGTTTGTCGCCACCACTTTCGCCTCCAATGTCGCGCGGGTGAAGACGCTGGCCCAGGCCGCAGACCGCGCCGGTCGGTCGGTCTGCCTGATGGGCCGCGCAATGCGGCGGATGATTGAAGCCTCTGTTGAAACAGGCGTTCTGACGGGCTTTCCCAAAACGGTGACGATTGAGGATGCGCGCAGCATTCCGCGTGAAAATCTGGCGCTGATCGTGACCGGATCGCAGGGCGAAAGGCGGGCGGCCTCGGCCCAGCTGGCCAATGGGAAGTACAACGGGATGGAACTGAAATCGGGCGACCTGTTTTTGTTCTCATCAAAGACCATTCCGGGCAATGAACGCGGCGTGAACCGGATCATCAACCTCTTCAGCGAAAAAGGCGTGGATGTGGTGGATGACAGCTCAGGCCGCTATCACGTGTCGGGTCACGCCAACCGGCCCGATTTGCAGCGGCTCCATCAGATGGTGCGGCCCAAGATCGTGGTGCCGATGCATGGCGAACACCGCCACCTGCGCGAACATGTGAAACTGGCCAAGCAAGGCCAATTCGACGCGGTGCTGGCGCCCAATGGCACGATGATTGAGCTGACCGATCAAGGCGCATCCGTGGCCGAGTATGTAGAGACGGGGCGTGTTTATCTGGACGGTCAGGTGCAAGTGGGCGCGATGGATGGGGTCGTGCGGGATCGCATTCGCATGGCGCTCAATGGCCATGTAATGGTGAACCTGATCCTCGATGAGAATGATGACCCGCTGGGCGACCCTTGGTGCGAGGTGATGGGCTTGGCTGAGACGGGCAACAGCCGCGCGCCACTGGTCGACGTGCTGGAAGAAGATCTGAGCCAATTTATTGGTCGCGCGGGCGATAAGACCCTGACCGATGATGACAAGATCGAAGAGGGCATGCGCCGCGTGGTGCGTCAGACGGCGATGGCTGAGATCGGCAAGAAACCGGAAGTGACGGTGATTGTAAGCCGGTTGAGTTAAGCGTTACCAGTTTTCCCTTAGACACTTGCATCGGCTTTTGCGCTAGCGCCAAAAGCGAAAGGCAGCGAAAGCCGGTTCAAGGCAGTCTGGTAACGCTTTACGTGCTGCAGGTGTCACGGGTGGCATTTTCGCCTGCGAAAATGCCACCGGCGTTGGCGAAAAAGTTTTTGAAAAACTTTTTGTCCTAGCAGGATCGGGTGACGTACCCGCCGCTGCCATCGGCATAGGCGCATTCTTTGCGGGCATTGTTGGTGGCAATGAGCGTGCCTGCGGCGGCACCGGCCAGCGTGGTGACGGCGACCCAGCCACTCCCGAAACCCAACAGCATGCCCGCGATAAAGCCTGAGCCCGCGCCGATGGCGGCACCGCCCAGTTGCTGTTGTTCTGTTGAGCTCAAGCAGCCCGCCAGAACAAGTGGAAGGGCGAAAAGAGTGGGTTTGATAAGATGCCTGCGCATGGAATTGCCTTTCTGTTTTGATAACAACGCAGAGTAGGCAGAAGGGTTCCATGCTAAAACAGAAAATGGTTGGCCTAGCGAAAGCTTGCCATTTGCCAGGTCAGTTGGGCAGATCTTCGCCGGTAGAAGGCGCAGGCAGCGGATTGCCCGGTGCGACCAGGGTCTCAGACACCGGGGCAGGATCGACCTGCGAGTTTGAAAGGCGCATCTCTCGGATGCCGATGTAGATGCCGCTGAGGATCACCAGAACCATCCCAATGACGATGTTTACAGGGGGCAATTCCGCCCAGACAACCCAAGCCAAGGCGGTGGCTATGGGCAGGTAGCTGTAATCAAACAGAGAGATCTTCGATGGCTCAGCCACCTGATAGGCCCGCGACAGCAGCACGTAGCCGGTCAGGCCTGATACGACAAGGCAGAGAAGGCCAAGCGCATCAGACAGTGGCACCGCCGGGAAGTGCCACTGCATGTGCGAAAATTCCGGGGTGAAGGTGAAGACCTGGTTGAGCACATAGCCCATGATCAGCACCACGGGCCCGGACCACACGAGCGTGTAGAGCCCGACGGTGAGGCTCGATTCCCGGTCGCCGATTTTGCGGGCGAGGATTTGGGATCCGGCGTAGAGCACGGCAGAAATCAGCGGCAGGACAGAGATCCAGGTGAATACACTGCCCGTGGGATTGATGGCGATGAGCACGCCCAGAAAGCCTATGACAAGCGCGCCGATGCGATGCGGGCCAATGCGTTCGCCCAGGAAAACGACGGCCATCAGCGCTATGATGAGGGGGGCGGAAAAGAAGATGGTCGTGGCCTCTGCCAACCCCATGAACGGAAAGGCCATGTAGAAGA
>JBCCAJ010000346.1:0-3769 GCA_039814845.1 Pseudomonadota bacterium
CGCGCAGGGCTAAACGACCGCCATATTCAGGAGACAACCATGTCCATCGACACCCAAATCGCCGCCCGCGTCGCCAAACTGGCCCGCATCGAAGTGGATGAAGCCGACCTCCCCGTCCTCGCCGAGGAATTCAACACGATCCTGGGCTTCATCGAACAGCTGGGCGAGGTGGATATTGAGGGCGTGGAGCCAATGACATCCGTCACCCCCCAGCGCCTCAAACGCCGTGAGGATGTGGTCAGCGATGGCGATCAGCAGGGTAAAGTCCTGAAAAACGCCCCCGACGCGCGCGAAGGGTTTTTTGCCGTACCCAAAGTGGTGGAGTGATCGATGTCTGACCTGAACACCCTGACCATTGCCGAGGCCCGCGATAAGCTGCGCGCCGGTGAGATCACAGCCACCGAACTGACTGAGGCTTGCTTGAGTGCCGTGGAGGCGGCAGGCGAATTGAACGCCTTTGTCCACCACACGCCCGACATCGCACGGGAACAGGCAAAAGCGGCGGACGCACGCATCAGCGCGGGCGATGCCCCGGCCATGTGCGGCATCCCTTTGGGCATCAAGGACCTTTTCTGCACGAAAGGCGTACCCAGCCAGGCCGCCAGCGCGATCCTGAACGGGTTCAAACCGGAATACGAGTCCACCGTCAGCCAGAACCTCTTTGACGCGGGCGCGATCATGTTGGGCAAACTCAACATGGATGAATTTGCCATGGGGTCCTCGAACGAGACGTCCACCTATGGCAACGCCGTGAACCCTTGGCGGCGCGGCAATGATGCGACGCCGTTGACACCGGGCGGTTCTTCCGGCGGGTCGGCCAGCGCTGTGGCGGCTGATCTCTGCCTTGCGGCCACCGGCACTGACACAGGCGGGTCCATCCGACAGCCCGCAGCCTTCACCGGCATCACTGGTATCAAGCCCACTTACGGGCGCTGTTCCCGCTGGGGCATCGTGGCCTTTGCGTCCTCGCTCGATCAGGCGGGGCCAATGACCAAAGACGTGCGCGACGCGGCCATCATGCTTGAGGCGATGTGCAGCCATGACCCAAAGGACAGTACGTCGACAGAACAGCCCGTACCGAATTTTGAGGCTATGCTAACCGGCGATATAAAAGGCAAAACCATTGGTATCCCAAAAGAGTATCGCATGGACGGGATGCCCGATGAGATTGAGGCCCTCTGGCAAAAGGGCACAGATATGTTGCGCGATGCGGGCGCAGAGATCCGCGATATCTCCCTCAAGCACACCAAGTACGCTCTGCCTGCTTATTATGTGATTGCGCCTGCTGAAGCCTCCTCCAACCTCGCCCGCTATGACGGGGTGCGCTACGGCCACCGCGCAGGGCTGGCGCAGGGCGATGGCATCACCGAGATGTATGAAAAGACCCGCGCAGAAGGATTCGGGACGGAAGTGAAACGCCGTGTCATGATCGGCACTTACGTGCTGTCGGCAGGGTTTTATGACGCCTATTACAACCGCGCCCGCAAGGTGCGCGCGTTGATCAAGAAAGACTTCGATGATGTCTTCGCAGAAGGCGTCGATGCGATCCTGACACCGGCCACGCCGTCGGCGGCCTTCGGACTTGGTGAGATGACAGATGCCGACCCGGTTGCGATGTATCTCAACGATGTCTTCACTGTCACCGTGAACCTCGCCGGTCTGCCGGGCATTTCCGTTCCAGCGGGGGTTGACGCTCAGGGGCTGCCACTCGGGCTGCAACTGATCGGGCGTCCCTGGGAGGAAGGCGATCTGCTGAACACCGCTTACGCATTGGAAAAGGGTGCCGGTTTTCTGGCCAAACCCTCCAAATGGTGGTAACCTGCCCTTAATTATAAGTGGCAGAGTAGCAGACAGAGAAGCAGCCCATGCGATTTCTAGCGTTTTCAGCGGCCCTTCTGGCCGTGTCCGCGTGTTCCCCTAGCATCCCCGACAGCGCGGCTGGCGTGGGGTTTGGCGATTACAACGAATACGAGGCGCAGCAGGCGGCCCGCACAAGCGCCGCCGCGCAGGGCACACCCTTGCCACCCGCTGGTTCCGTGTCGGGTGAAACGATCCAATCGGGTGCCGTCGGCACGCCGCTGACTGCAATCAATGAACAGCAGACCATCGCCTCTGAGACCACTGCCACACTTGCCGCCACCCGGGCCAATTCCGGTGTCGCGCCAGTGGAGGCCAGCCCTTCCAACCCTGCGCCGCAGACTGTTGAGACGGCCACAGGCATCTCTATTGAGAATGATTTTGAAGCCGTGGACAATGCCCGTTCGATTGAAAGCGATGCCGCACTGATTGAACGCAATCGCGCGCAGTATCAGGTGATCCAACCCACCGCGCTGCCCAACCGCGTCAGCGACAATCGCCCCAATATCGTGGCCTATGCCCTGTCAACGAGCCACCCGGTGGGCACACAGATCTATTCCCGCGTGGGCATAAACAAACAAGCCCGCTTTGAACGCAACTGTGCCGAGCTGGGCTCGCCCGACCGCGCGCAGATGGATTTTCTGGCCAATGGTGGGCCGACCCGCGATCGCAAGGGGTTGGACCCCGATGGCGATGGCTATGCCTGTAACTGGAACCCAGCGCCCTTCCGCAACGCCTCTAACGGCTGATCCATGGGTGATATCCGCTGGCACGCCTCTCCCAATTTCGGAGAGCGTCGGGATGGGCTTAATCCGCATTTGGTGGTGATCCACTATACCGCAATGGAAAGTTGTGAAGCAGCGATGGAGCGGCTTTGTGATCCAGTAGCAGAGGTGTCTTCGCACTACCTTATCTCGGAAAAAGGTGAAGTACTTCAGTTGGTTGAGGAAAACATGCGCGCCTGGCACGCGGGCGCGGGCGAATGGCTGGGCCAGGATGATATCAATTCCCGGTCCATTGGGATTGAACTGGACAATACCGGGCGCACGCCGTTTTCCGAACCGCTAATGGCCGCACTAGAGGCGCTGCTTCCCGGCATTTTGCAGCGCTGGAACATCCCGGCAGAAGGCGTGATTGGCCATTCAGACATGGCGCCGGGCCGCAAGTTTGACCCCGGCCCTCGCTTTGATTGGCGACGGTTGGAACGGCAGAGATTGGCGGTTTGCCGACCCGCGCCTTGAAACCGGAAACGTATTGCTCAATTCAAAAGCCCCGCCTGATGGGGACAATCAGGCCGCGCCGGTCCGCCCCCACGGGTCGGCGCGATTGCGCCACCCCGCGAACCACCTCGAGAACTGAAGGCGGAAATGCCTCAGGTTTAAGGCCGGAGGCTCTGGACCCCGGCACGCAAACCCCATAAACACGGCACCGCGCGGAGGACTGGATGACCGCGTGCCGCAAGGTGCGAGGAAAGTCCGGACTCCACAAGGCAACGGTGCCGGGTAACGCCCGGCCGGGGCAACCCGAGGGAAAGCGCCACAGAAAACAGACCGCCTCCGCAGACCGCTGCGCGATCAGCTAGGGTAAGGGTGAAACGGTGGGGTAAGAGCCCACCGCGGGACGGGCAACCGGACCGGCATGGCAAGCCCCACCGGGAGCAATGCCGAATAGGAACCGCTCATGGGCCGGTCTTGGCCCCGTGGTTCGGGTTGGCAGCTAGACGCGCGTGGGCGACCGCGCGCCCAGAGGAATGGTCATCCACGGGGGGCAACCCCTGGGACAGAATCCGGCTTACAGGTTCTCCGCGCTTGATTTCCTTTGTGCTTGGCCGCACGGTTCACGCCATGGAGACCCTGACCCAAACCCGCGACATGCTGGGCGATCTGATCGCCTATCCCACTGTGTCCTCGGA
>JBCCAJ010000129.1:0-7148 GCA_039814845.1 Pseudomonadota bacterium
GCCTGTATTGTGCACGCGGGAGAAGATGCGGATGTTTTCACCGAACACGCGGGCCAGTTCGTGGGCGGCGGCCTCACGCTTGGAGCGGTCCTGTTCGGTCAGATAATTCAGTGTGGATTCAAGGCCTTGCGTCTCTCCGTCCACCTCAAAAGTCAGACCTGCGATGGTTTCGTCGAAAAGCCGTTCCCAGGCATCGCCCACCACGCCGAGGTCGTGGAGGAACTTTTCCAACTCATCAGACAGCTGGTGGGGTTTCATAGCGCGGATGCGGTCGAGGACGGGTTTGTAGCGAGCAAGCCGCGCGTTATCTGCCAGCATCGAGTCGAGCGCGGCGTCGTCTAACCGATTGATTTCAAGAGTGAAAAACACCAAGGGCGTGGTGAAGGTGTTGATCTTTTCCTGACAGTCGGACAGGAATTTTGTGCGCCCGCCATCGGTGGTCAGCTGGTAATACCGCAGGCCTGCGAAGGACATGATGCGGCCTGCAATCGCGGAGTTTTTTTCGTTGCGTTCTATGCACTTAAGCAAGCCGGTGGCGTCGAGGTCGGCCAGTTTGCCTTCGTAATCAGAGGCAAACGCGGCGCATTCTTCCTCCAACCAATTGAGATCACGGGACAATTCCGGCGCGTCTTCGGATGCATAAAGATCGGTCAGATCCCATTCTGGCAGGTCGCCCAAGCCGTCAGCACCGGAGGTGGGGTTGGCATCAAAGACAGGTTTGGGCGTGGTCATCATGGGGGATCCTTTCATCACTCTGTGCAGAGATAGGCGCATGGGCGGCGACCCTCAAGACGCTGATTTTGGCACGTCGGTATCGCGTCGGTATTACGTCGGTATTGCGTCGGTGCGGTTTGAAGGGGTCAGCCGAAGCGAGCGCGCCAGATCGCGCTGCGCAGTTCGTCCCGCGCGTCATAGGTGGTGAGCGCATCGGTGGGGGTTTGGTCGAAGGCGTCTTCGCGGTCTTCGCCCAGGGCCGTGAGGCGCATGGAGTACCATGCGGTGACGCCGCCCGGGGGTGGGGCATCGAATGTGGGGAAGATGGGATCACCGCCGTCGCCCAACCAATCGCAGGGCAGGGCCGGGGACAGCACCATGGCGCGCGCAAGGCTGATGGCGTCGGCGGCGCCCTCTTCAAGGATCGCGATGGCCTCTTCTCGTGTTCTGATGCCGCCGGTGAGAGCGAGGGGGATATGCGTCACCTCTTTGGCGCGGCGGGCGAAGTCGAGGAAGTAAGGGCCAAAGGTGGACAGGCTGTCCGAGCTGGACGGCGCGCCGGGGAAATAGGTGCCGCCGCTGATGTCGATCAGGTCAATGGTGGTGGCATCCAATAGGCTCACCACCTCAAGCGCGTCAACTGAGGTCAACCCGCCTTCCAGTTTGTCAGTGGCGTTGATTTTGATGCCGATTGGGAAAGCCGGGCCGACCTTGGCGCGGATGGCGTCGATGATTTCGCCCACGATGCGGAAACGATTGGCGACTGGCCCTCCATAAGCGTCCGATCGGTGGTTGAAGAGCGGGGACAGGAATTGGCTCAGCAGGAAACCGTGGCCTGCGTGGATTTGTACGCCGCCGAAACCCCATGTTTGAGCGAGATGGGCGGCCCGGGCATAGGCCTCGGGCAGGGCGTTCACCTCGGCTACAGACAGGCCATCACAAATGAGGCCCGGCACATTGAGGGGCGAGGGGCCTTTGGGGTGGCTTATGGGGGCATGGGACAGCGCACCGGCATGCCCCAGTTGTGGCCAGATTTGCGCGCCTTTGGCGGCCCCCCGTGCTGCGAGGTCGCCCATGGCGGTGGCATCGGCATCGGTGGTTAGGACGAGGTTGCCGGGTTTTTCGGGGAAGTCGGGCGTGATCTGCACCTCGCCGATCAGAGACAGGGCCGCGCCGCCTTCGGCCCAGCGTTCATAAAGGCGGATTTGGGGCGCCGTGGGGTTGCCCGCGCCGTCGCCCAAGCTGTCGGACATGGCGGACTTGATAATACGGTTCTTAAGCTCTGCGCCGCAGGGCAGGAGGAGAGGCCGGGAGAGAGGATTTAACATCGGAATATCTCAATATATCGGTTTGATTGGGTGTGATCTGTAATCGAAAGGGGGGCTTAGGAGGGGAGCAGTTCGTGTTGCACGGCCGTCAGGAAAGCACGGATGTTGTCTTCATCGCGGCGGTAGAATGTCCATTGGCCGTGGCGTTCTGAGGTGACGAAGCCCGCTTGTTTCAGAAGCCCCATGTAGCTGGAGATGGTCGATTGGGACAGGTTCGCTTTTTCCTGAATATAGGCCACGCAGACCCCTTCCAGATCTTCATGTCCGGCCAGGGCCGGCGGGAAGTTGGACCTGTCTTTGAGCCATTCGAGTATCTGGCGGCGGACCGGGTTGTTGAGGGCAGCGAGGGCGGTTTGTATGTCCATATATCGAGATATCTCGATTTATAGGCGAAATGTCAAGAGGGCTTCACCCATAAGCGGCGAGCATCTCGCGCAGGTCGTCAATGGTGTTGGCCTCATCCACCCGTTTGTCCTGCCGCCAGCGTTTCATGCGGGGAAACCGCAGGGCGACCCCGGATTTGTGGCGGGTGGAGGCTTGGATGCCCTCGAAGGCGATCTCAAAGACGTGGCGCGGCGTCACCTGACGCACGGGGCCGAAGCGTTGCAGGGTGTTTTTGCGCACCCAGGCGGTGATCTGGCGAAATTCCGCGTCGGTGAGGCCGGAATAGGCCTTGGTGAAGGGGACAAGATCATTGCCGTCGCGCACCGCGAAGGTGAAATCGGTGAAGAGGTTGGCGCGGCGGCCGTGGCCTTGCTGGGCGTAGATCATGACCGCGTCGATGGTCAGCGGGTCAAGTTTCCATTTCCACCAATCGCCCTTTTTGCGCCCTTGATGGTAGGGGCTGGAGAGGCGTTTGAGCATGACACCCTCGGCGCGCTCATCTCGCGCATGCGCGCGGGTTTCGCCAAGGGTCGTCCAGGTGTCGAAGGGGATGCGGGGGGAAAGCCGGAGGGGGGCTTCCGGGGGCAGGTCTTTGAGGAGGGTTTCAAGCCGGGTGCGGCGGTCGGCGAAGGGGCGTTCGCGCAGGTCGTCGCCGTTGTCTTCGAGCAGGTCATAGGCCAGCAGGATGACCGGGGCCTCTTTGAGCAGTTTTTTGGGGACAGATTTGCGGCCGATGCGTTTCTGGATGGCGTTGAAGGGGAGGGGGGATTCTGCCTCCCACGCGAGGATTTCGCCGTCGAGCACGGTGCCTGATGGCAGGAAATCTAGCGCGCGGGCCAGTTCGGGGAAGCGGTCTGTCATCAGCTCTTCGCCGCGCGACCATGTGAAATGCTGGCCTTCGCGGCAGATAAGCTGCCCCCGGATGCCATCCCATTTCCATTCCGCGCACCAGTCTTCGGGCGCGCCGAGGTCATCGGGTTCCATGTCATCGAGCCCGTAGGCCAGGCAAAACGGGTAGGGGCGGGAGAGGTCAGTGGAGGCGTCCTCGGCCTCGATCAATGTGTCCCAGGAAACTGTGTCGGGCGTCCAGTCGCCCATCAGACGGTGGGCGAGGTCAGGTTCATCCCGGTCGGTGGCCTGCGCCAGCGCGCGGGTCATCAGTTTGCGGCTTATCCCGACGCGAAAACCGCCTGTGATGAGTTTGTTGAAGACCAGCCGCTCAGGCGTTTCCATGCAATCCCATGCCGCCAGGATCGCGGTTTTGCGGGTGTCTTCGTCCTCTTTGTCGAGGCTGCGCAGATGGGTGATCCACTGGGTGAGCGTTTGGTCATGGCTGTGCGTGGGCTCGGGCAGGACGAGGGCGATGGTTTCCGCCAGATCACCGACGATGGGGTAGGCGTCCTCAAAAAGCCAAAGGGGGATGCCTGCTTGTTCGGCGGCCCATTCGCGCAGTTTGGTCGTGGTGATGGCGCGGCGGGGGCGGCGACCGGAGAAGAGGCCAACCGTCCAGAGCCGATCTTCCTTGGGCGCGGTGCGGAAATAGTCGGCCAGGGCGGCGACCTTGGTGTTGGTTTTGGTCGTCTGGTCGATGAGGGCGTAGAGGGCGGCGAAGTCTTTCATGTATCGTCCCCCGGGTCGTCGAGGGTTTCGCCGGTGAATTCGGTGGGGACGATATCGGCGTCGTAGCCTTGTTCGGTCAGCCAGCGGGCGAAGATGTCGGTGTAGCCGTGGGTGACGAAAATCTTCTCTGCGCCCGTCTCTGCGATGGCGGAGTTGAGGCCGGCCCAATCGGCGTGGTCGGAGATGACAAAGCCCCGGTCGACGGCCCGTCTGCGCCGCACTCCGCGCATACGCATCCAGCCGCTGGCGAAGGAGGTAGAGGCCGGGCGGAAGCGGCGTGCCCATGTGGAACCAAGCGCGCCCGGCGGTGCGATGATCAGCGCGCCGGGGTGATCTTTGGGGGTGAGGTCGGGCGTGACGTGGATCGTGTCGGGCAGGGGGATGCCCTGGGCGCGCAGCACAGCATTTGTGTTTTCCACCGCGCCGTGGGTGAGGATGGGGGCAATACCTGGGTCTAGCAGGGACAGGACGCGCTGGGCTTTGCCCAACGAATATGCGCCGAGGAGGGAGAACTTGCCCTCTGCCGCGTTGGCCGCCCACCATGTGTTGATCTGGCGCGTGGCGTCTTGTTCTGAAGGCCAAGAGAAGACAGGCAGGCCGAAGGTGCATTCTGTGATGAAGGCATGGCATTTGATGGGCTCAAACGGGGTGGAGAGGGCATCGGCGGTGGTTTTGTAGTCGCCGGAGACGACCCGGACTTCGCCCCCCACTTCCACGCGGATTTGCGCACTGCCCGGCACGTGCCCTGCGGGGTGGAAGGAGACTGTGGCGTCACCGATCTGGCGGGTTTCACCGTAGGTCACCGTGTCCAGCCGGATGTCGCCCAGACGGTGGTGCATGACCGGGGCGGCGATATCGGTGGAGAGGTAGCGCGCGTGACCCGATCGAGCGTGATCGGCGTGGCCATGGGTGATGAGAGCGCGGTCGACGGGGCGCCACGGGTCGATGAAGAAGTCACCGGCGGGGCAGTAGATGCCTTGGGGTTTGAATTGCAGGACCATGAGGGGAGGGTAGTTTGCTGGGGCGGGGTTGCCAGAGGTTCAGAGTGAAGAACGAACCGGGCAGGTGCCGGGATGAACCCCGGCCTACATCTTGTGGCGTGTTTAGTCGTTTGGCGGGGTGACGTTGACGAGTTTCATAACGGTCGGCGTTTTGCCGCGCCTTTGTTCCGTCCAGTTCAAGATCATTCCTTCGTCGTCGTACAAGATCTTGTATAGGAAAACGGTTTTGCCTTCTTCGTCCAAAACCTCGGCGATCAACAACCCGTTTTTAAATGTGGATTGGTAGTTTCGGGAATAGGTGTCACCGTCAATTTTGGACACGGTATAGCCGCACTCCCCAATGACTCGGATGCAATTGTGAGGTTGATAAACCCAGTCCTGTTCTTTTTCTTCCAACTTGGTCACCATGCCCCGTGGGCTCGCGACGATGATGCGTTCAAAAAGCGCATAATCCCTAGAGCCGCGTTGGAGGATTTCAAAGCCGTTGCCGTCGTTTGAGAGGACGCGGCGTGTTGATTTTTGGCCGTTGTCGTATTCGTAGGTCAGAACAGTCCCGACGGGCAGAAGGTGGGATGGAAAGGGGACCAGATTTTCCGCTAAGGATGCGTTTGGCGATAAAAAGAAGGCCACGAAAATGGTAAGAAAGCGCATGTATTGCAACTCCACGGTCGCGCAAAACAACCTTAGAAACTTAGGTCGGCTTTTGGTTTTCGACAACAGTGTTCGATGTTCGCGCGACCATTTGCTGTAGGGTCCTCGTGTAGATTTTTTCCCATCGCGGGGAGTCAAGGGCGTAGCCCGCCGCGCGTTCGTCAGGCCCCCACCAGGGCCTGGCGAAATGGCAACTACAGGGCGTCGTTCGGAGGGAGTTCGGGAACCCATGGATAAAGTGCTGCTGTTCAGAGTGCTGGATCGCCAGACCGGGGCCTGAAGAACGCGCTTTGTAGCGTTAAGTGGCGAGGAAATGCCCAGCCAGCATATCGGTCATGCGCATCCGCGTCGCGGCGTCTTCCATCAGCAATTCGTGCCGTCCGCCCGGTTCCACGTGCAGCGCCCCACCCGGCCAGCGGGCCATGCGGTCTTGGATGCGGGATTGATCGACGATGGCCTCATCGCTGCCCATGATCGTCAGGCAGGGCAGTTCGGGGGAGGGTTGGCGGAAAAGGTGGCGCATATCCACCAGCGCCTCGTAGAGCCAGTTGAGCGAGGGCGCGCCCAGTTTGAGTTCGGGCCGGGCGTTGAACTGATCGCGCATCAATTGGTATTGCGCCGCGTCGCGGGTCAGGGTGTTCGTCTCTAAAGGTTCCGACAGCGGGTAGGGCACCGGGCCTGTAGAGGTGGGCGGGTAACGGTGGCTGAGGCCCAGAAGGCGGGAGCCGAAGCTTAGCGCCCACATGAAGGGGCGCATGACGGGCGACGCCGCGATCCCCCACATCGGACCGCTGAAGGACGCCGCCGACACGGGCAGCCCTTCCATCACCGCGCGCAGGGCGATGCAGCCGCCCATGGAGTGGCCCAGCACGAACCAGGGTTTGGGTAGGTCGAGCGCGGTGGCGTGGCTCACCATGGCCGCCACGTCGCGTTGATAGTCGGGGAAGCGGTCCACATGGCCGGGCAGCGGGTCGCTTAGCAACCGATCCGACAGGCCCTGGCCGCGCCAGTCGATGGCCAGCGTGGTGAGGCCGTGGCGGGCCATATCGCCCGCCGTGGGCGCATATTTTTCGATGTACTCGGTGCGGCCGGGGAAGAGGAGGAGCGTGCCTGTGCTTTCCTCCGCACGCCAAAGCCCCAAGCGCAGGCGCACCCCGTCATCCGTCCGGGTCCAGACGCACTCCGCCGCGGGGCCGTCCGGAATGATGCCAGAAAAATAGGGGGCGCCGGACACGTTAGATGTATCCAGTTGTTTTGGATCGGCTTTCGCTGCCTTTTGCTTTGCGCTCAAACGCGAAAGCCGATGCATATCTTGTTGAAACTGGAAACACCTTAAGCCAGGGCCGAGCCCAGCTTCATCGCCGCACCCATATCGCCATCGACCTTCAGCTTGCCCTGCATGAATGCGCTTGTGGGGTCCATGTCGCCTTCGATGATGGCCTGGAACGTA
>JBCCAJ010000457.1:0-2515 GCA_039814845.1 Pseudomonadota bacterium
CGTGACGGCCAGCGCCGTTGCGGCGGTATCATCGGTGTCGAACAAGCCCCGTTCAAACAGCACAGAGACGATGGGCAAAGGGATCACCATCAGCGCCACGGCGCAGGGTATGGTCAGGGCAAGGGAAATTTCCCCGGCCCGTGAAAACGCCTCTTTCGCGCCGGTGTCATCACCGGCTTGTAGGCGGCGGGACAAGTCGGGCAGCAGGACAATGCCTACCGCGATGCCCACCACACCCAACGGCAATTGATAGAGCCTGTCCGCCGCGTAAAGCCAGCTGATCGCGCCTTCGTAATTCGACGCCACCAACTGCCCGACCAGCAGGTTGATCTGCACCACGCCGCCTGCCAAAGCGGCCGGGATGGCGATGCGCACCAGTTGGGCAATCTCGGGCGTCCAACGGGGGCGGACGGGGCGAATATTGATCCCAGCCTTTTGTGCCGCACCCCAGACGAGCGCCAGTTGCGCGATGCCAGCGAAGGGGATCGTCCAGACCAGCGCTTTGACAACCTCACCTCCCATCCACCACGCAGCGGTCATGGCGATGACCAGCATGATGTTGAGCAGCACAGGCGCGGCGGCAGCGGCGGCAAAACGGCCCGTGGCGTTCAGGACCCCGGAGAAAAGCGCGGCCAGCGATATGAAAAGTATATAGGGAAAGACGATCCGCCCGTATTCGACGGTGAGATCAAACCGGGGATCGCCCCAAAACCCTTCGGCGGTCACATAAACCAGCGCGGGCATGAAGATCATCGACAGTGCCGTCAGAAACAGCAGCACAAGGGCCAAACCGCTCATGGCAAGCGATGCAAATGCCTCTGGATTGTCCTGCGATTCAATGCGCTTGGCAAACATCGGGACAAAGGCCGCGTTGAATGCCCCTTCGGCGAAAAACCGGCGGAACATGTTGGGCAGGCGGAAGGCCGCGACAAACGCATCCATCAGCATCCCCGGCCCGATCAGCCCCGCGATCAGCACATCGCGCGCAAAGCCCAAAATGCGGCTGAGCAGCGTCCAGGCCCCAACGGTCAGGATGCCAGACAGGAGGCGGACAGGTCTCATGGGTTTCCTTACGGTCTTGGTTGCCAAATTGGTAACGGATCGCATGCAGCGGGGAAAGGGTTCACAAAGCGAGCGACGCGCGGTAGCGAAGGGCGACTGACACGAGGTGCCCATGCCCAACCTTCCTGATTTTCGACTAGAAACCCATTTTGCCAAGTGGGAGTTTTCCGCCCGCTACCACATGACCGCTTCAGATGCCCAAAGCATGTCCTTGCAAGAGCTTCTGGCGATGGCCTCTCCCGAGGATCGCGACGGGTTTGAGAACATGTGGCTCGGCTACACCGAAACCTTCGGCGCGCCTGACCTGTGCGAGGCGATTGCGGCCACCTATGGCGCGCAAACTGCGGAGAACATCCTTTGCTTTGCCGGTGCAAGCGAGGGCATTTTTGCCGCCAACCGCGTGCTGCTAGAGGCGGATAGCCATGCCATTGTGGTGACGCCCAATTACCAATCTCATGAAAGTCTGCCCCTCGCCATCTGTGAGGCGACCGGCGTGCCGCTCGACCCGGATGACGGTTGGTCGCTTGATATCGACCGGGTGAAGGCGGCACTCCGGCCCAACACGCGGCTTCTGACGATCAATTTCCCGCATAACCCGACGGGCACAATCCTGCCGCTTGATCGTTACAACGCGCTGATTGATCTTTGCCGTCATCACGGCATCTGGATCCTGCATGATGAGATTTTTAATGGGTTGGGCCCAAGCGACACGCAGCATCTGCCGTTTATCGCCGATGTCTATGAACGGGGCCTGTCGTTGGGTGTGATGTCCAAAAGTTATGGCTTACCCGGTCTGCGCGTCGGCTGGATTGCCTGTCAGGATCGCGACGTGCTGTCCAAGATGGAGCGGTTGAAGCACTACCTTTCCATCTGCAATTCCGGGCCGAGTGAGCGGTTGGCGCTGATCGGTTTGAAAGCCCGCGATCAGATCCTCGACCGCAACAATGCCATCGTCGATGACAATCTTCCCAAGTGGGAGGCATTCTTTGACCGCTTTCCAGACCTTTTTGAGTGGCGGCGCCCAGATGGGTCCTGCATGGCCTTCCCACGCTATCTGGGGGCTGACGGTGTGGAGGCATTTTGCCAGCGGTTGGTGGAAGAGGCGGGGGTACTGCTCTTGCCCAGCACGATCTATTCCTCTGAGCTTAGTGAGACGCCGACAGATCGGTTCCGGTTGGGGTTTGGTCGGACGGGGCTTGATGAGGGGCTCGCCGCCATGGAGGCGTATCTTCTCAAGAACACGTAGACGGGTGCGGACCAATGGGCGAAGGCGCGGGTCCTGTGTCGTCAGAACGGCGCTTTCTTCCTGAACGTCATACCTGCTCCGCCGTCCGGATGCCGCAGGCGTAGTTCTTCGGAATGCAGCATCAGGCGGCCAAACGCGAGAGCCTCGCCTTCCGCGTAGAACGGGTCACCGAGGATCGGGTGCCCCAACGCCTGCATATGCACGCGC
>JBCCAJ010000144.1:0-6709 GCA_039814845.1 Pseudomonadota bacterium
AACGTTCAGGTCATCGCTGATGCAGAAGGCGGTGATCTGGAAGTATTGGCTGGTGCCACACTGCTTCACGACTGCGTCGATGTACCAAAGGATTCACCTGACCGGCAGCACGCTTCGCGCTTGGCCGCAGAAAAGGCACGAGGTCTTTTGACCAACTATGGATGGGTCGATAGCAAAGTCGCGGAAGTGGTTCATGCCATTGAAGCGCATAGTTTTTCTGCTCGAATTGAGCCGATCTCCATCGAGGCAAAAGTCCTTCAAGACGCTGACCGCCTCGATGCGATTGGATACACCGGAGTGGCTAGATGCTTCTATGTATCCGGGCGACTAGGGAGAGCACTCTATGACCCTGAAGATCCAGAGGCAGATGGTCGCGAACTGAATGATCTCGATTTCGCCATTGATCATTTCACGACAAAACTGCTTCAATTATCTGGCAGTTTTCAGACCAGGGCGGGGCAGGCGTTGGCAAACGCAAGGCACTGCGTTGTCGAAGATTTCTTGCACGGCTTCTTGGCGGAAGTGATGCCAGAAAGCGGCAGTTTGTAGCCAGGCTCCCAAGGTATTTTCCGTCCGCACTTCAGACGCGCTCATACCAGTCGGAACCTCGTGCTCACTAACCGCCCCAAACCAGATCGCATGGCGTAGCAGCCAGCGCTCACTCATCCCACCAAATGCGCAATCGACCGGGCATAATACGCCACCAACGCTCGATCTTTCTGAGACACAACAACCCCCTCCGGTCCGTCCTGCACCAACCGTCGTTTCCGCAGGTTCCGCAGGCCTACTTCCACCAGATAACCATCATCCTCACGCGGCATATGCACGTGGGCGTCGGGCACCTGAGCCAATAACGTTCCCACGGCGTCGGCCAAGGCGGCCTCCGTCACTGGCCCCTCTTGGGCTAGCAACACATGCGCCACCACCGGCACCGGCAGCACGGGAACTTCTTCGCCGATGCGGACCATCAACCGCTCGGCCAGGTCCTCCACCTGCGCGCCCGGATGTTCCACTTCAAAGGCATTCAGTGACACCGGCGCGCCGAAACTCACCGCGGCATAGCCATGCCGGTGATAGCGCCGCGTGATCCACAGCCAGAATTGGCGCAGAATGAACCCAGCCACCACGCTGATCCGCGCCCGAAACCGCCGCCCACCGGTTTCGCCCGCTGCCACCAGAACGGTGTCCTCAAACACCCGGTCATAGTTCAGCGCCACAGGCACAAAGACGACATCACGGGTCTTATCAATCCGCCCATCCACAATGTACTTCAAAATACCCAGTTTCGGCGGCGCCAACCCCCCATCGAGCGACAGCCCGCCTTCGGGAAACACCGCTTGGGTCACGCCGCCATCGGTGGCCATCCCAACATAGCGCGCCAGCACCCGGCGATAGAGGTCATTGCGGCTTTTGCGCCGGATGAAATATCCCCCCATCGCCCGGATCATCCGCGACAACGGCCAGACCCGCGCCCATTCCCCCACCGCGTAGGACAGCGCGGATCGCTCGGCAGCCAGCCACGTCACCAACACGTAATCCATGTTCGACCGATGGTTCATCACGAACACCACGGTGGAGTTTTCATCCACCTCGCGCAAAGACGCCTCATCAAAATTGCCAATCCGCACGCGGTAGAGCGTCTTTGATAACCACCGCGCAGCGCGAATGGCAAAGCCGAAATAAATGCTCGCCGAAAACCCCGGCACGATCTCTCTGGCATAGCGGCGCGCCTGTTCAAAGGCCACGTTCTCAGGCACGCCTTTGCGCTTGGCGTGATCGGCGATGGCCTGGCTTACCTCCGGGTCGTAAATCAGTCGCTGGATCATGTCGAACCGCCGGGCCAGCTTGAAGGGCTCAATCGGCCGCTCCAGCCGTTCATTCAGCCGCCCCACCACGCGTTCCATCCGGCGGCGGAAAAACCAGCGCACCGACGGAAACAGGAAATGCGACGCAAAGGTCACCGCCGCGAACAAGACGATCAGCACAAACAACCAGATCGGCAGTTCAACAGTGGCGGTCATTCCGATACCTTGATAATTCGCTAACAAAAGGGTTTATCAGGCCTATGGATCACACGCCAGACATGCATATCGACGCGGGGTTCGCACCGGATGAGGCCGGCCTGGTCGCGCGCCTTTTCTGGCAGGCTTTTCGTGCCAAACTCACTCGCATCCTGGCCCCCGATGACCGCGCGGTGGATTTTATCGCCTCGGTGCTCAACCCTGATTTCGCCCTTGTGGCGCGCGACAATGACGGCGGCATCTTGGGCCTTGCCGGATTTAAAACCCAAGCGGGCGGTCTGGTGGGCGGCGGCGCGCGTGATCTTGCTCGCGTCTATGGTTGGCCCGGCGCATTTTGGCGCATGCCCCTTCTGGCGCTTCTCGAACGGGAGGTGGAGCCCGGCACGCTTCTGATGGATGGCATCTTCGTGGCCGAAACCGCGCGCGGACGCGGTGTTGGCACGCATCTGCTCCACGCGATCAAATCCCATGCGGCCCTGATGGGTCTGTCGGCTGTGCGCCTCGACGTGATCGACAGCAATCCCCGTGCCAAAGCGCTCTACCTTCGGCAAGCGTTTGAACCGGTGGGCGAGGAACATCTTGGCCCGCTGCGCCACATCTTCGGCTTTCGGTCCGCGACCAAAATGATCTGGATCGCGCCCAACAGGCCCTGACACCATGCTGATGGATACCCTCCTTGATCTGGCCGCCACACCGCGCGATGACCTTCCCCCACGCGCCCTGACGCTGGCGCGGCTGTCCCTGCTGGATTGGATGGCCTGCGGGATCGCCGGTCAAAGCGAACCGCTTGCCATCAAACTGCGCAAACTGGCCCTTGCCGAAGGTGGAACCCCCGCCGCGTCTGTCATTGGCGGCGCGCCTGCCCCCGCGCGCATGGCCGCTCTGGTCAATGGGGCGACCAGCCATGCGCTGGATTACGACGACACGCATTTCGCTCATGTGGGGCACCTCTCTGTCGCCATCTACCCCGCTGCCCTCGCCGTGGCAGAAGAGGTGGACGCCTCCGGCCGGGACACCGTCGCAGCCTTTCTTATCGGTGCCGAAACGGCCATCCGCGTGGGGTTGGCGCTTGGCCGGGACCATTACGACCTGGGGTTCCATCAAACCGCCACCAGCGGGGCCTTCGGGGCCACCATGGCGGCTGGCCGCCTTTACGGTCTCACCCGTGATCAGATGCGCACCGCGATCAGCCTATGCGCCACGCGTGCCTCTGGCCTCAAATCGCAATTCGGCACCATGGGCAAACCCTATAACGCCGGGATCGCCGCTGCAAACGGGGTGGAATGCGCCGCGCTCGCCCGGCTGGGTTTCACCTCCGCCGATGATGCGCTGTCCGGGCCACAAGGGTTCATCGCCACCCACAGCCCCGCGCCCGCTGATGCGCCGCCTTTGGGCCGGTTCCTTTTTTTTGACAACAAATACAAACTCCATGCCTGCTGCCATGGCACCCATGCAATGATCGAGGCGTTGTTGCCCCACGCCCCCCTTCCACCTGAGCAGGTGTCCAGTGTCACCCTCAACACCAATCCACGCTGGCTGCGCGTGTGCGATCTCAAGACACCGCGCACGGGACTAGAGGTCAAGTTTAGCTACGCCTGGCTGTCGGGCATGACGCTGCGCGGTGATGCCACCGGGGATGATCGCATCTACACCGATGCCTTGGCTACGGACCCAAGCCTTTTGGATTTTGCCAAGCGGGTGGAGGTGATCGGCGACGGGCGCCTCTCCGATCAACAAGCCACGGGCACACTTCGCCTGCGCAATGGGTCAGAGATCCCCCTCCAGCACGATCTGGCCGATCCCATGGACGTCAAGACCCTCACCGACCGACTGCGGGCTAAAGCAGAGGCGATGCTGGGCAAAAACGGCACCGCCCTTTGGAATATGTTCGATGCGCTGGACGTTCAGCCCGCACGCAGCCTTGGCAATCATTTGGGCAGTCATTTGCGCAGTCATTTGGGCAATGCAGACTGACAATGCCGAAAAAGGATGATCACAGCGTAAGGGGTCCTTTGATCAATCGTCAGTAATACAACCAAAAATTGATTTCTTTCCGCCGAAATCCCTCAAGCGTTTCAATCTAAGGTGGCTTGGTGTACGTTTCTGCCTACAACTCATGCTCATTCAGAGTGCACGATGGACGAGGCACCTCAAGATCACGGCCTGCTAAAGGCGAAGGAGGAATGCACGGCTGAACCCGTGCATGATCCCGGTGGCGTGCAGGCCTTTGCCTGCCTCGTGGCGTTGGATCCCAAGACAGACAAAATCGTTTACGCAAGTGAGAACAGTTCAGAGATCCTTGGCATTCCCGTCACGGACCTGCTGGGAAAAGAGGTGCGCGACCTTTTAGGGCGAGAGGTGGTCCACGGTTTGCGAAACGCCCAGGCCCTTCCCGATTTTGCCTATTCAACCAAAGCTTTGGGAACGTTCGACATCGGCGGTCACACGGTGGACGCCAGCGCATTCACAAGCGATGGCCTGCACATTCTGGAACTGGAACGCAGCGCCAGCATCGAATTTGACGGCGAAGAAGCGTTCCGATTGACCCAGATCCTACTGGACCAAATCAAAACCCACACGGAGCCTCAGGCCCTGTTTCGCGACGTCGCCAGTATCTTGAAATTCATGACCGGCTATGACCGCGTTATGGTTTGTCAGTTTGACGCGGAGTTTAACGGAACCATCGTCGCGGAAGAACGTCGATCAAAGATGGAACCGTATGATGGCCTGCGATTCCCGCATTGGGATGTCCCTGCGCAGGCCCGCGCGATCATGGCGAAGCTGCCGCTGCGTATCATTCAGGATGTCGATCAGGAGCTGACGCCCCTCAAATCGGCTTTGCCGGAGGCTGCCCCACTTGATCTCACGCTCGCGGCAGGGCGTGGCACCTCTGAAGAGCACATGCAGTACCTGCGCAATATGGGGGCCAAGGCCACCATGACCTTGTCCATCAAGGTCGATGACAGGCTCTGGGGCATGATTTCTTTCCACCATCGTCGCCCCCGCGTGCCGCCGTCCAAGATGCGTGAGGTGCTGATCAGCTTCATCGGCGTTTTCTCTGTCAAACTGAAATCTCTAGAGGACCAGGCCGCACTGGCGCATATCAACAAGATCGACACGGCAAAGCTCGACATCCTGGCAGAGCTGGAAACCGAGCGTTTGGATCAATACGCATTGCTGCGCCTTGGGCCGCTTTTGTTTGATGCAATGAACGCGGCGGGTGTGGCCATGATGCAAGGCTCTCATACACTGTCCTACGGGCACGTCCCAAAGCAGGCAGTCATGGAAAAAATCGCGTCGCATGCGAAAAAAACACCCGGGGATATTGTTGAGTTCGACAGTCTGAAACAAGCATTTCCCGACATTGCGCAGGACCTAAATGGATGTGCCGGCGTGCTGGCCCTGTCGCTCAGCCCCGGTCGAATCTTCTGCGTATTTCGCGACGAAATTGTGCGGACCATCAAGTGGGCCGGCAAGCCAGAGAGACGTTGGGAAACGTATGATGGGGCCGAACGTTTGGCACCGCGATCATCCTTTTCTGTTTATCTGGAGAAAATAGAAGGTCATTGCGCGCCCTGGTCCGCACAGGATCTCAACTTCATGACCCGGCTGTGGCCCATCATGAACGCTGTCGAACGCAACCGGCTTTTGCAGAAAAGTCAGCGGTCTCTGCAGATCATGGTCGACGAACTCAATCACCGGGTGCGCAACATCCTGGCGCTGGTGCGGTCTGTGTCACGCCAATCCCGACGACGCTATGGATCGCTGGAAAGCTACTCCGCCGCACTTGAAAGCCGCATTCAGGCGCTTGCAGCCTCTCATGAGGTGTCCACCGGCTCCAACCTGGCCTCAGTATCCATCGCGCATCTCATCAACCGCGAAACCGCCCCGTTCATGAAAAAGGAGGCGGTGCGGGTCGCGGGTGATGACCCTCATATCCGATCCGACATCGCGCCAATTTTTTCTCTGGTCATACATGAACTGACAACCAACGCCGTAAAATACGGCGCTTTATCCATGGAGACCGGTCGCGTTGCAATCACGGTCAGCCAGGGGGCAGAGGGCGTTCAGGTCCGGTGGGAGGAATCGGGCGGCCCACCCGTGTCTGAGCCTCAGGATCGCGGTTTTGGGTCTGCCCTGATAGAAAACGCGGTCCCCCATGAATTGAACGGCCACGCAGAGCTAAACTTTGAAACCTCCGGCGTGCGGGCCCTTGTCGTTTTGCCGATGGATGTGATTGATGCCAATCCGGCCACTCCGCAGGACATACCGCGACGCGCGGATCCCATTCGCATCGTCACCCCACAAGCGTTGCCCGGCCAAAAACCCGCAGGCACGGTATTGTTGGTCGAAGACAATTTTATCATCGCTCAGGAAATGGTTGACCAGCTAAGCGATTTTGGATTTGAACACATTTTCAAAGCCTCAAACAGTGAGGATGCGATTGGCTTTCTGGAAGACGAAAAACCGATCCTCGCCATTCTCGATGTCAATCTCGGCGCGGGTCAAACCAGCTTTCCGATTGCGCAACGTCTCAGAGAGCTTGACGTGCCCTTTGCCTTTGCCACCGGCTATGGCGAAACCGCCCAAATCGGCCCGCATATGCGTCACGCGCCGAAACTTCTCAAACCCGTCACCACAACCGAACTTCAAGATGCCGTCGCCATTCTCCTGAAGTCCCACGAAAA
>JBCCAJ010000084.1:0-8963 GCA_039814845.1 Pseudomonadota bacterium
CCCGCCGCGCCGGAGAAGATTTGCAGGATGCCATTGTAAGCTTTGCCGCTGGCGCGTTCATCCACATAGGCCGCGACCTTCCATCCGCCTTCGGCCATGCGGCCCGGAATATCCACCATCAGACCCACATTGAGACCAGAGAGGTCTTCACCCTCATAATGGCCCTCATCAATGGCGATGGCCATCCACGCGTGGCAATGCCCTTCGGTGGGCGGGTGCGCGCCCAGCGAGACCACGCAGGGGCAGAACACCTCACAGGAACAGTTGAGGAAAAGCTCCCCCTTGATGGCCCACTCCGTGGGCGTCATCTTGCGCCGCTTGGGGTTGGCCATGCGGTTGTCGATCCGCTGGCTGATGGGCAGCTTATCCGCCTCTTTCCTGCGCTGTAACGCCATGATTTATCCTCCGGTAATCAAGGGCCAGGCCAAAACGACCAGCCCCGCGATGATCAGTATAACACCCATGGGCCGTGTCACCACATGCCCGATTTGCGGCAGCTTTTCGATCACCATGAACAGCGTGGCAAGGCCCATCCACAACAGGCTCATCATCCCGCCGACAAAACCCAACGCCATGAAGCCCCAGCAGCAACCGACGCAAAACGCGCCCAGCCCAAGCCCCATGCGCGTGCCACCCGCAAAACCGGGCCGCCAATGGCTCAGGTAGTACCCCATCGGGCTGTGACAGACCCCGTGGCAGACCTCCTTGAGGCGGGTAAACTGAAAGGCGCCGACGATGATGAGCAGCACGCCAGACATCCAAAGCGCCTTGGGAATGCCTAACATGTCAATCGCACCGCCAAAAAGCAGCGCCAACTGCGCGCCTGCAATGGCAGCGGCAAAAACCACCCACGCGATGGAATAGCCCAACACAACGCCAACCCAACCCGCCCACGTGCCATCGGCCGAGGTCATGAGGTCTTCATAAGCGTTGAGTGTGGGCACCATGGTGGGCAACATCATCGCCGCCATCATGATCGCCCACATCGCAAACAGAGGCCCAAAATTGGCCATGGGCATATACATCGGCATGCGCGGATCCATCGCCGCCATGCGTTGACCTTCGGGGCCCGGGCGGCCAATCAGGTCGAGATCCATATCAATGGCCATCACATACAGCATCCACCAAGACATCAGGATCACCGCGAAAAACGCGAGCCAGAGAACACTGCGCATCGGTGTGATGAATTGAGTGCGCATCCAAGCGGCCTTAGGGTAGGGTGAATCGAACTTGCGCGGAAAATGTCAGACAATTAAATGTATGACAAATGAAAACTGAACCCAAATCCCCCTCCGATCTGTCTGCCCAGATCGCCAAAGCCATCCGCGATGCCATCGTCGACGGGCGCATGATCGTGGATGAACGCCTGCCCTCTGAGGCAGAGCTGGCGGCAGAGTTCAATGTCTCCCGTCCAACGGTGCGCGAGGCTTTGAAACGGCTCGCCGCCCAATCCCTGATCCGCACCCAGCGCGGCGCGTTTGGCGGGGCCTTCGTCAAACGGCTGTCCTATGAAGAGGCGTATGGCCAGCATATCACCACCTCCACGTTGCTGCTTTCGATGAACGCCGTCCGGTTTGAGACGGCCTGCGAGGCCCGCTACGCGCTCGAACGCGCCTGCGCGCCGCTCGCGGCCCAGCGCCGCAGCCCCGATCATCTGGCCACCATGCGCGCCGAAATCCACCGGCAGGGTCAACCGGGTCTGTCAGATGAAAGCTTCTGCGCCTCCGATGTCACCTTTCACCGCGCGCTTGTGGACGGCGCAGCCAACCCGGTGCTCAGCTACCAACTGGCAGGCGCCGTGGAGGCCATGCAGCCTTTGATGAACATGATCACCTTCACGGAACGTTCCCGCGAAGAAATCGTCAGCCTGCACACAGCCATTGCTGACGCCATCGAGGCGCAGGATGCCAAAGCGGCCGATGTTAATCTGGAAGAACTGGCCGCCTACACCCTGACGCTCGGCCAGGACGCCATGGAAAAGCGCGCGCGAAAATCAACGTGACAGATGGGGGCCGGCCCCCATACCCCCGAGGTATTTCCAACAAGAAAGAAGTACGACAAGCCAGGTCTGTTGCTTCTTTCTTGTCGAAAATACCTCCGCCGGAGGCAAAAATCCTTTAAAGCAGGTGCCCGGATTTTTTGGCCTTGGTTGCCAAATAGGCCTCGTTCTTTGGATTGAGCCCAACTTTCAGCGGGACGCGTTCAGTCACGTCAATCCCGTTGGCGCGCATCATCTCGATCTTGCCGGGGTTGTTCGTCAGAAGCCTGACCGCGGAAAAGCCGAGGCGGCGCAGGATATCCGCACCAATACGGAAATCGCGTTCGTCATCTTCAAAGCCAAGTCGGTGGTTCGCTTCCACCGTATCAAAGCCCTGATCCTGTAGGGAATAGGCGCGCATTTTATTCGCCAAGCCAATCCCACGCCCTTCCTGATTGAGATAAAGCAGCACGCCCGCCGCTTCTTCACCCATCTGGGCGAGCGCCGCGCGCAGCTGAGGCCCGCAGTCGCATTTGAGCGACCCCATCACATCCCCGGTAAAGCAGGCGGAATGCAGCCGCGACAAAACAGGCGTGTCGCGCGCGGGCGATCCGATTTCGATGGCGTAGTGTTCTTCGCCGCCGTCATCGGGGCGGAAGACGTGCAGACGCCCCGCATCTGACACCTCCACCGGCAGGCGGGCGCTGACCACCGAATGCATGGGGCTGTTGAGTTCCAAATGGGGCGTTGTGTCCGAGGCCTCAAGGACCGTGAGACTGTGCGCAGTCGCAAAATCCAGCGGATGGTCCAAGGCCAAAACCACAGCCGAGGGCAGCATGCGCGCCGATTTCGCAAGTTGCATGGCCAGACGGTGCAGATCGGCGGCCCCGTCCCTCTCGCTCATCAATGGGCCCTTCATGGGGCTTTCCAGATCATCAGCGGGGTCGGCCACGCTTTGCACCCAAGGCTGGCCTGCATCCGCAGGCAGCACGATCCGGGCCAGATCGCCGTCATAAGCGCGGGCCTTCAAGGTTTCCGCCCGGCGCGCGCTGATCACCACCACGGGCGTGCCGCCCAGCGCGCGGATATCCGCCAGTCGCGCGGCTGTCAGCGTCTCCACCGCCGCAATCATAACGCCGCGTGCCTCTTCCATCAGCACGACAGGCACACCCATCCGCAGATCCGCACGCGCGCGGGCCAGCAAATCAATAGGGGTCGGGGCCAGTGTCATCTGAGATTTCCACGAAAGGGCATAGCGTTCGGCGCAGACCTACAGGCTTTTGGCACAAATTGAAACATTCGGTAGCGATCCAACACAGGGACGTGAGTGCTTTGACATACGTCTTGTCATGGGCCGCGCGGGACCGCACATCTGACCCAAGCAACCGAGGAACACACATATGGCCCAGCTAAAGAAAATCCTGCTTGTCGACGATGATGACGACCTGCGCGAGGTGCTTGGTGAACAGCTTTTGATGACCGAAGATTTCGACGTCTTCGAAGCTGGCAACGCCCATGAGGCGATGATCAAGACCAAAGACACACTGTATGATCTGATCATCCTGGATGTGGGTCTGCCCGACAATGATGGGCGTGAGGTCTGCCGCTTGATGCGCAAGCAAGGCGTGAAAGCCCCGGTGCTGATGCTGACAGGCCATGACGGCGATGCCGACACCATCCTGGGCCTCGATGCTGGTGCAAATGACTACATCACCAAACCCTTCAAATTCCCTGTCCTTCTGGCCCGCATCCGCGCACAGCTGCGCCAGCATGAACAATCCGAGGACGCGGTATTCCAGCTTGGGCCGTACACGTTCAAGCCGTCGATGAAGATGCTGATCACAGAGGACGAAAAGAAGATCCGCCTCACCGAGAAAGAGACGAATATTCTGAAATTCCTCTACCGCTCCACCGAAGGTGTGGTGGCCCGCGATGTGCTTCTCCATGAGGTTTGGGGGTATAACGCCGGCGTCACGACCCACACGTTGGAAACCCATATCTACCGGTTGCGCCAGAAGATTGAGCCTGACCCCTCAAATGCACGTCTTCTGGTGACAGAATCGGGTGGCTACCGCCTGATTTCCTGACATCTCCGTCCGGGGCGGCGTGCAGAGCACCCCGGACAAACCAACCCTCCCTGTTGGACTGCCCCGGCTTTGGCCGGGGCTTTTTTTATGCCCGGTTTTCACTGTCTGCAAAGCGTACTCGTGATCCGGAAAACGTAGGGCCGCGGGTTTGTCGCAGACTGGTTTCGGCTCTATCACCAGGGCGGAATTGTGAAGGTGCCGTGGGACGATCGGCAAAGCCATGCGTTTTCGGATGGGGCAATTGTGCACGCGGGATCCCGAATGGGATCAGCGTCCCGCAACGCTGCGCACTCTATGTCAGTAACGTGTTTTCGAACCAACAGGTGTCAGACCGGATCCGTTCCAGCAGCCTGCCCTTTTGAAACCCGATCAGGATCTGCACATCGTCGTCGGTGGCAGAGGTCGCAACGGGATCCAGCCGATAGATGATACGGTAGCTTTTGGAATTGCTGTGGGCGATGATGATATCGTCATAGGCCCAGACCACCCGGTACATCCGACGCTGAAGGGTTTGTGTTTCATAAAGAATGTAAGGCCCGGATTGCAAAAAAGCGGCCTCCTCTTCGCTCAGGGGCGGTGTCTGCGGTGTCTCAACTGTTTCAACATCTTCCAATGGGGCGGGATCGGGCCCGACGAACGGCTCTACCAATGGCGCAATTTGGCCGGGTGAGGATCCAAAAGCCACCGCAGGCACCACCCGAGGGCCAGGCACGATATGGCTGTAGTGGCGATCTAACGTGCCCATGAAACTGGTCGGTCTGTCCAAGGGGCCAAAGCTGGTATGAGGCACGTAAGTCATCACCTCGCGCAGGCCAAAGCGGTCGGACAGAAAAACAGGAATGCGGAAATCGACCACACGGTATGTCTCTTGCCTTTGTTCGATCCGGTCGGTGGTGAAGTAAATGGGCAGGGTCCTTGTTCGGGTGACAGACTGGAAACAGGCGTAGCTGCGATAATAGTTCTGGTAATTCACCTCTGCCGGGCGATTGCTGCTGTATTGTTTCAGACCCGCCCGAAGAAATGCGTCTGGATCGGTGGCCGGCATATGCACGTGTCCTTGAGAAACCTCTGGTCAGCTTTGACCCATGACCTGTGTGAGATCAAGAGGTTGCATAGATCAGATCACCGCCCCTATGGTTTGTGCATGCGCAGGATTGCTCAGATTTTTATGGCTTTGGGTCTTTCGGCCTGCCTTGCGCTATCGCTGGCCTTGGCCGCGGCGATGCTGCGCGAAACGGGCGATCGCACCAATCTGCTGCCCGAGGAGGGCCGTTTGGTCGCCACTCCCGAGGGTCAGATCTTTGTACTGGAAAAAGGGCCCGAGGACGGGCAGCCCTTGCTGTTTGCCCATGGCACCGCCGCGTGGTCTGGGCTTTGGAGGCCGGTGCTTGAGGCCAAGGGCAACCAAGGCTGGCGCGCCATCGGGTTTGACATGCCGCCCTTTGGATTTTCCGATCACGCAGAGGACCGCAATTATTCCCGGCCCCGGCAAGCAGACCGCATTCTGGCTTTGGTGGATGCGCTGGACATCAAACCTGTGTTCGTCGCACATTCCGTGGGGGCGGGCCCGTCGGTGGAGGCGGTGATGCAGCGCCCTGATGCTTTTGCCGGGCTGATCGTCGTTGCGGGCGCGTTGGGGTTGGGCCGTCACACGGAAGAGGCCACACTCCCCCTGCCCTTGCGACCCGCGCCTGTGCGCAAATCCGCGACCGCGCTGACGATGACAAACCCGTGGCTGACCCGGACCTTCCTGTCAGGTTTTGTACACAAGAAGGACGCCGTGACTGACGCGCGCGTCTCGCTTTTGCAGCGCCCCTTGCGGCGCGAAGGCACCACCGCCGCCTATGCCGACTGGCTGCCAAATCTGTTGGTGCCGCCGCAAGATGCGCGCAGCACGCGGGAGGAAGAATACAAGGCGCTCCGCCTTCCGGTGGTCTATATCTGGGGCACCGAAGACAGCACCACGCCCCTTGCACAGGCCGAGGCGCTGGTGGCGCTTACGACCGGCGCGCATTTGATCACCCTGCCCGGCTTGGGCCACATTCCGCAGATCGAGGACACACCCGCCTTCCTGCTTGCGCTTGACCAAGGGCTTGGGCTTATTGGCGTGGCAAAAGATCCATAGAAAGCCCTGCCCATGCCCTTCACCCTTGCCACCTGGAACATCAACTCTGTCCGTCTGCGCGCTGAACTCGTGGCGAAGCTTTTGCGCGAAGAGGGCCCGGATGTGCTCTGCCTGCAGGAATGCAAAAGCCCGGTCGACAAGATCCCGGTGGAGGTGTTTGAGGCGCTTGGCTACGGCCACATGGTGGCGCGGGGGCAGAAGGGCTATAACGGCGTGGCGATCCTGTCACGGTTGCCGATTGAAGACGTCGGTAGCTTTGATTTCGCCGATTTGGGCCACGCCCGGCACATTGCCGGGCGGTTGGAAAACGGCGTGACCATCCACAATTTCTACGTCCCCGCCGGCGGCGACGTGCCTGATCGCGCGGTGAATGAGAAATTCGGCCAAAAGCTCGACTACCTCACCGACATGCGCGATTGGGGCCGGTCTGATCAGCCCTCCAAGTCGATCCTCGTCGGCGATCTCAACATCGCCCCGCGAGAGGATGACGTCTGGTCCCACAAACAACTTCTGAAGGTCGTCAGCCACACCCCCATCGAGGTGGAGCATCTGGGTGATGTGATGGAGGCCGGAGGCTGGCAAGACATCACCCGCACCGACATCCCCGAAGGCCAGCTTTACAGCTGGTGGAGCTACCGCGCCAAAGACTGGGACGAGGCCGACAAAGGCCGCCGCTTGGATCACATCTGGACTACGGCAGATATCGCGTCTGCGGGGCATTCGTCCCGGGTCCTGCGCGAGGCACGCGGCTGGGAAAAACCCAGCGACCATGCGCCTGTATTTGCGACGTTTGATTTGTGAAGTTACGGTTGGAAAGACTAACGCGCCGCCCGAAGTTATGAACGGCAAAGGGTTTAACCATGAACGCAGCCGAACGTGCCTTTAAGGCCGCCGAAGCCGCAATACAGCACGCTGAGTCGGAAGGGAGCACGGAACTCTACCTGACGACCGATAAGTTTAATGCATTGGAGTGTTTGCCCGAAAGCATAAGCCGATTAAAGAACCTCCATGCGCTTCACCTCGACAACACCAAAATCAGGGAAGCGAAACCGCTCGCAAAACTACGAAGACTGTCTGAATTATCGCTTTACAACACTAGGATAAATGACATCGCGCCGCTCGCGAGACTGAAGTCTCTAGTGTGGCTCGTTCTGAGCGGAACTCAGATTGTCGATGTAAAACCGCTGTCCAAGTTGAAGGCACTGAAAGAACTGTATCTCAACGGAACTAGCATCGTTGACGCTACCCCTCTTGAAGTCCTTAAAGACTTGCGTGCGCTTGGTCTCAAAAACACTCGGATCAGTGATGTTACTCCAATCCGAAGTTTAACGGCGCTGACGCGGCTGAACCTGAACAGCGCACAAATTAGTGATGTCACGTCGCTATCGGCATTGAAAAATTTGAAGGGGCTGGACCTCAGCAATACTAAAGTTTTTGATCTAAGACCGCTCCGCGAGCTTTCACTTTTGATAGAAAACCCTGATGCTTCGGGCCTCGCCTTCGAAAACAGCGCCGCTGCACTGATTGAACCGCGAATCGCGGAGATTGCCAGCATAGAAGACAATTTGATCCGCGCGCGGACGTTGTTTGACTATCTTGACACATGGGAGCCACCCACACCTGACGGAGACGCTCCGCCACCCGATATCGTTTTCCCGATGGAGGTGGTGGACGACCGACTGGAGGTAGCCGCCTCCTATCCGACGTTCGCTGAGCAGGAAGAGGCGCTCAAACGGTCGATGCATGGGGACCTCAAAGACCTTGTTGAGCGGTTGGCGCAGGCGGCGGGCAATCAGTTTCCGAGGCTGGCAGAGGCAGCGCGGCGGATGGAAGGGTTGCTCGGCTGTCCGTTTGAAGAGCTGGATATGCCGCGTGTCTATGTTGGGTTGCGTCCCATTTTGAATGCGGTGAAGGCGGCGGCGGAAGATGGGGTCGCGTTTACCGACCAAGTCGCGGACCTGCTGGATCAGGCGGAGCTGTCTGGGCTGGGATTGACGCGGGATAATCCGGATGTGGAGGTCCTGATCAAACGCGCCGGGCGGCAGAGGGAGCACCCGGACCCGGAGGAGGATCGCGCTGCGCAGGATACAATGAGCCGGGCTGTGGCATCCAACATGGACGCTATTGGGGATCAACTACGTGGCCTTCAGACGCAGTTGGCTGAGCTGGATGATCCCGAAGCAGTCGAGGCCAAGAAGGCGGTGAATCGGAATATACTCTGGCGGATCGGGGTTGGTGTACTAACCCGTACTGAGACGGTCGTAGTTGGGGTCGGCACTGGCGTCATCACCACCGCTTATGGTCCGGAGATTTTGAACTTTGTGACGACCAATGCCCCATTGCTCAAAGACGCAGCACTGACCTATGGACGCGAGTTTGCAGAGTGGTTTGGCAAGGCGATCTCCAGACTTCTTACGCAATGAAGTTCAGAAACCCCGGCGCGGAATCAAGGGCGCAGCCCGCCGCGCCTTCGCCTGGCCCCACCCAGGGCCTGGCGAATTGGCAATTTCAGAGCGTCGCTCGGATGGAGTCCGAGAACGGATGGATAAAGCACTGCTGTTCAAAGGTCGGGATCGCCAGACCGGGGCCAGGCGGAGGCGCTCTGTTTCGCTTTGACGGAAGGGGTTTGCCAGTCCTGCCCCTTGCAACGCAGGTCGCGCTGGGCCATGTAGCGCGCAACGCTCAATTGCACCCACAACCCAGAAAGGTGCCCCATGCTTGAACTTGGTGGAACGCCCCCCGCTGATGATCTGATCAAGGACGTCTCTGAGGC
>JBCCAJ010000010.1:0-15801 GCA_039814845.1 Pseudomonadota bacterium
CGCTCGAAGGCAGGTTTACGACATGATCGAACGATTGCTGCACAGATTGGCCTGGGTCGCTTTGGCCTTATGCCTTGCCCCTATGGTGGCGGCGGGCCTTGCGGCGTGGAACGCCGATATCGCGGATTGGCGCGATGTGCTTTCACCGGTGCTGCCGCGCTACGTGGGTACAACGCTGGCACTGGTCGTCATTGTTGGTGCCAGCTCGGCCGTCATCGGGGGTGTGACGGCATGGCTGGTCACCGTCTACCGCTTCCCAGGCCATCGCTGGCTTGAAGTGGCGCTGGCGTTGCCCTTGGCCTTTCCGGCTTATGTGATGGCCTATGCCTATACTTACATGCTCGATCACCCCGGACCGGTGCAGACGATCCTGCGCGATTTGATGGGCTGGGGGCCGCGCGATTACTGGTTCCCTGAAGTCCGGTCTCTGGGTGGGGCGGCGATGATGCTGACCTTTGTGCTTTACCCATATGTCTACTTGCTGGCGCGGGCGTCCTTTCGACAGCAATCCAGCAACGTCTTTCTGGTGGCCCGCACGCTTGGGGCCTCGCCTGTGCGGGCGTTCTGGCGCGTGGCGCTTCCCATGGCACGACCTGCGATTGCAGGTGGGGCGCTTCTGGCGATCATGGAGACGATCGCGGATTATGGCACAGTCGCGTATTTCAATGTGCAGACCTTTTCGACAGGCATTTACACGGCGTGGTTTTCGCTGGGCAACCGCGGCGCGGCGGCGCAACTGGCGCTTTGCTTGCTGATGTTTGCGCTGTTGCTTGCCGGGTTGGAGAGGGCACAGCGCGGCAAGGCGGGTACGGCCTCTGAGGGTCAACGATTCGATGTGATGGAGCGCCAATTCCTCCGGGGGCGGCGGGCTGCCACCGCCTTCACGCTGTGTTTCCTGCCGGTCTGCGTCGGCTTTCTCATCCCGCTCCTTATGCTGGGTTACATGGCATCTGAGTTTGCCCATCTTTTTGTTTCTTCGCGGTATCTGGATTTGCTGAAGAATTCCGTCACCGTTTCTTCAGTGGCTGCGCTGGCCACCGTCACCGCAGCTATCCTCATTGGGTTCCGCGCCCGGATGCGACCATCTCGATCCTCCAGCTTCATCCTTGTCGGCGCCGGCCTCGGATATGCCGTGCCGGGCGGTGTGATTGCCGTGGGACTGATGGTACCCATGGCGGCCTTCGACAACGCCCTTGATGCTTTTATGGAGGCGCGCTTCGGCATTGACACAGGCCTTCTGATCACCGGCTCTATCTGGTTGATGGTGGCCGCCTACATGGTTCGCTTCATGGCCGTAGCGATCAATGCCTATGACAGTGGGATGGCGACGATCCCGGCGCATTACGATGCCATCGGCCGTACGCTCGGCCAGCCGGGCCATAAGCTTTTGGCCCGTGTCCACCTGCCGGTCGCGCGCGCCTCGGTTCTGACGGCTTTGCTGATCGTCTTCGTCGATGTGATGAAAGAACTGCCCGCGACGTTGATCCTGCATCCGTTCAACTTCCAGACATTGGCGGCTCAGGCCCACAGGCTGGCCTCAGATGAACGGCTCTTTGAGGCCGCTGTGCCGTCTTTGATGCTCGTGGGTTTTGGCCTGATCCCCGTTCTGATCCTGTGTCGAAGCCTGAGCCAAGAAACCCGCGTGCGCCCCCAAATTCAAGGGAATACCGCATGACCATAAAACGAATAAATGCCAAAGATGGCGCACCCCCCGTCGGGGCCTATGCTCAGGCGTTGGACGTGACAAACACGTCGCGACGCCTCTACATCAGTGGTCAGGCCCCGGTGCGCCCTGACGGCACATTGCCAGACACGTTCGCCGGTCAGGCGGAGGCCATGTGGGACAATATCCTAGCCCAATTGCGCGCCGCCGATATGGGGCCCGAGCACCTTGTGCAGGCCACAACCTATCTGACTGATCGACGACACCGCGACGAAAACCGCGATATCCGCATGGCCAAATTGGACGGGCATACGTTTGCTATGACAGTCGTTCTTGCAGGCATGTTCGAAGACGGCTGGCTTCTGGAAATCGACGCCATCGCCGAGCGCTAGGGAGTGAAACGCCAAGTGGCGATAAACGCCTTTACCGGCCGGACGGAACAAAATTTTTAAAAAAAAATTTTCGCCAACGCTGGTAGCGCGTTGATGTCAGACTTGTCCTTCTGGGGGTACGGCGTAACGGGGCTCTGTCCCCATCGTCGACGCGAGGCTTCGACGCCTCCCCCGGAGTACTTCAGGAAAGTTGAAACAGGGGGGCTTCGCTTTGTGGTTTCATCTTGCCAAAAATATTCAAATCCCGGCCGCGCACCCTGTGCAGGCGGCCGGGTTGAGCGCATGTAGCTCAGACTTCCAGATAGCTTTCCAGACTGTCGTCCAGCGCGTCTTTCCACGCCGTGTGATGCGGCGGGGCTTTCGTGCCAGTCATTGGCGACACGTAGCCGTGGTTGCGGAAGTCCATGATCCCTTTCTTCTTGTGCTTCTTCCACTCAAAGAAGGCCTGATTGGCCGCGTCCACGTCAAAGCTGGGATAATCCGTCTCTGCGATCAGTTCGCGCACATAATCACCTTGGTAGCGGATGCAGGCATAATCATCCTCCAGCGCATCCTCCGCGGCCTCGCGTGCCACGGGATCGGCCTCCATTGTTGCCTGATCAGGCAGATCGATTTTGCCCATGATCTGATCGCGCACCCACCAAGCCTGCGCGTCGAACATATTGAACGTGTACCACTGATCCTGCATGCCGATGTAAGACAGCTTGGGGTTCTTGTTCCAAATCACACCCTTGTAGAGATCCGCCGATGCCAGCCGGTTTGCGGTTTTCAGACGCAGATCATCGGGCAGGAACGGGAAATGATGTTTGTAGCCGGTGCACAGGATGATCGCATCCACATCCTTTGATGTCCCGTCTTTGAAATGCGCGGTCTTGCCTTCGACCTTCACAAGTGCGGGCACCTCCTGCCAATTGTCGGGCCAGTCATAGCCCATGGGCGCGGTCCGGTGCGCCACGGTGATCGACTTGCAGCCGTATTTCCAGCACTGTGATCCGATGTCTTCGGCAGAATAGGAGGTTCCGAGAATGAGGATGTCCTTGCCTTCGAATTCCCGCGCGTCGCGGAAATCATGGGCGTGCAGGATGCGACCGTTGAAGGCTTCAAACCCCGGATAGTAGGGCACGTTAGGTGATGAGAAATGCCCGGTACAGACAACCACGTGGTCGAACTCTTCGGTGTTTTCTTCGTCCGCCACCCCATCCCGCGCGGTGACCGAGAACATGCCCGAGGCGTCATCATAGCGAATATCGCGCACCGCTTGGTTGAACTTGATCCAATCCCGCACGCCCGCCTTGTTCACGCGGCCTTCGATGTAATCAAACAGAACGGCCCGGGGCGGAAAGCTTGCGATCGCTTTGCCGAAATGTTCCTCAAAGGTGTAATCGGCAAATTCGAGTCCCTCTTTCGGGCCATTAGACCACAAATAGCGATACATCGACCCGTGGCACGGCTCACCAGAGGCCTCAACCCCCGTGCGCCAAGTGTATTTCCAAAGCCCGCCCCAATCGTCCTGCTTTTCATAGCAAACGATATCGGGGATATCCTCACCATTCATCTTCGCAGATTGAAACGCGCGCAGCTGCGCCAGCCCGGACGGGCCTGCACCGATCACTGCCACTCTCTTCTTGGCCATGGGGATCTCCTGTTGGGTTATATGAAACTTTTATTCCTGAGGATTAAGCCAAGGCGAGCTGGGACTTGTCAACGGTTAACCTTTCGCGATGAGGATGGGGCGGGTTGTAAATAGTATTTGCCCATTCGCCACGCTTGCCTCAGTAGTAAGGCGCAAAAGCCACGATTGAAGCCAGATGAACATGCCCCACCCAGATCTGTTCATGTCCGACTATTTCGATATCGAAACGGATTGGATCGACTACAACGACCATCTGAATATGGGGTATTACCCGGTGTTGTTTGACCGCGCCTCCGATCAGGCCTTCGCGGAATTTGGGTTTGGCCCCGATTACGTGGCGCGGACGAACCACACCACGTTTTCGGCGGAATTCCATGTGCGTTACCTGAAAGAAGTGAAGCTGGGCGACAAGGTGCGGTCGTCCTTTTGGATCGTCGACTATGATGAGAAGCGGTTCCAAACGTTCCAAGAACTCTACCATGAAGATGGTTGGCTGGCCGCGACGGGGGAAGGGCTGACGCTGCATGTCAGCCTCAATGGTGCAAAACCCAAAGTTGCTCCTATGCCCGAGCCGATCTATGGCCGCCTTCAGGCTATGGCCCGCGCCAATGCCGCGATGGAACAGCCCGAGGGGGTTGGCCGCAAGATCGGGATCAAGCGTAAGCTTTAACCTCAAGCGCTCACCGGAGCGACGTTGCCTGGCCCCGGTCTGGCGCCGGTCTGGCGACCCTGACCATTGCACAGCAGCGCTTTTCCATCGGTTCCCGGGCTCCCTTTGCCGGGCTCCATTTGAACGACGCGCTGCAACTGCCAATTCGCCAGGTCCTGGGTTGGGCCCTCCTCTCAGCGACTGCAAGCAATCGCCTGCAGGGCAGCGGACGAAGGCGCGGCGGTGCAAGCACCTTGATTCCGCGCCGGGCGCGCGAAATCTGCACGCCCCAAAATTTGTGATCTCGCATACAACCTCTTAGGGGTCGACGGCGCTTACATCATCGGTCTAACATCCGCTCGAATCCCGGGAAAATTGCCGGGCAATGCAGGTCTGACCAAAAAACGGGACCCGGGGGACATGATCAATCTGCTTCTACGTCGCCTAGGCCTTGGCGTTGTGACTGTCTGGCTCGTGTCCGTGATCATTTTCGCAGGGATGGAAGTGCTGCCGGGTGATGCCTGCACCGTGGTTTTGGAACGTGACGCCCAAGGTGAAGTTCTGGAAAACTGCCGCAAGAACCTCGGCCTCGATAAAACGCCGGTGCAGCGGTATCTGGATTGGGCGGCGGGTGCCGCGATGGGCGATTTCGGCGTGTCCGCCGATGGCGCCACGAAAATCAGCACTGAGGTTGCGTTGCGGGTGAAAAACTCCATCCTGCTGGCAGCGGGCGCGCTCAGCGTCGGGGTGCCGCTGGCAATCACCCTTGGTGTTATCGCGGGGTTGGCGCGGGATCGGTTCCCGGACATCTTCGTCTCCACCCTGTCAATTTTCGCCATGACCATTCCGGAGTTTGTGGCCGCCACAATCCTTGTGCTCATCTTCTCCATCTGGCTGGGCTGGTTGCCTGCGGTGGTGTTGACCCCGGCCGATGCCCCCGCGCTTGAATTCTGGCCTGAATTTGTCCCTGCGGTGATCGTACTGGTGATGGTCATGGTGGCACATATCATGCGCATGGTGCGGTCATCTGTTATTGAGGTGATGGCAAGCGAGTATGTGCAGATGGCTACGCTGAAGGGCGTTCCCTATTGGCAGATCGTGTTCCGTCATGCCTTGCCCAACGCGCTGCTGCCCGCGATCAATGTGGTGGCGCTGACAGTGGCATGGCTGCTGGGGGGCGTTGTGGTGGTGGAGGTTGTGTTCAATTATCCCGGCATAGGCCGCATGATGATTGACGCCATATCGGACCGGGATCTGCCCATTATCCAGGCCCTCGTGATGCTGATTGCCGCCACGTATGTCATGGTCAATCTGGTGGCTGATCTGGCGTCGATGCTGCTCAACCCGCGGCTGCGGACGATGAAAATGAGGACGAAATGACCGACGCGGCATCCTCCTCAGGCGCCGATCGCCCCATGGCTCTGGTGCGCTGGGCGCAGGTGCTGCGCGATCTGGTGCGGCGTCCGTCCGGGGCCATTGGTGTGTTCCTTGTGGCCGCCCATGTGATCATTGCGATCCTCAGCCCATGGATCGTGCCCTATGACTTCAAAACCATGGATAGTGCGATCATCCTCGCCGCGCCCGACAGTGCCCATTGGCTTGGCACCGATGCGCTGGGCAGGGATGTCTTCACCCGTGTGCTTTTGGGCGGACGAGAGGCGCTTTGGGTCTGTTTCCTTGCCATTCCGCTGACCATGATCTGGGGCGGGCTTGTGGGTGTCTATCTGGGCCTGCGCGGCGGTTGGGTCGATGAGGTGGCGATGCGCCTTGTAGATGCGTTCCTCGCCTTGCCGGGGATCCTGCCACTGATGGTGTTTGTCTTCGTCTTTGGTGCGGGAAATGAGGTGCTGATCCCGACGCTTGCGTTCTTCTTTGGGATCCCCGTCATCCGCGTGGCGCGCGGGGCCACGCATGACGTGGTCGCCCGCGACTACGTGATCGCGGCCCGCGCGCGGGGCCATTCGCGCGCGTCGATCATGCGGCGTGAACTTTTGCCCAACACGCTGGACGTGATGATGGTGGAAGGCGCGATGCGGCTCAGCTGGATGCTTCTGACCTTTTCGTCGCTGTCCTTCCTCGGCTTTGGCGTCACTCCGCCCACACCCGATTGGGGGCAAATGATTTCCGAGGCACGGGTCTACATGTCGCTTGCCCCATGGGGCGTTCTGGGGCCAATGATTGCGCTGTCGTCGCTGATCATCGGGGTGAACCTGACCGCCGATGCGCTGGCCAAAACGCTGGGCATCGACCGCACGCGCAAGGCGGTGGTCTGATGCCCACGGCCAAAACTACGCCGATCATCGACATTCGCGATCTGAGCGTCGGCTTCACGGCTCGCGCCGGCCACACCCAAGAGGTGCTGAAATCTGTGTCTGTCTCCGTCAAGGCAGGCGAAACGCTGGGTATCGTGGGTGAAAGCGGATCAGGTAAATCCACCCTCGCGCTGGCCTCGATGGGCTACATGAAACCCGGCTTGCGCAAGCTTAAGGGCGACGTGCTGTTTGAGGGCCACGAGGTGTTTGACCAATCCTTGCGCCAACTCGAAGGCCTGCGCGGTGGCAAGCTTGGCCTTATCCCGCAAAGCTCCGGTCAGGCGCTGACGCCCACCATGCGCATCGGCGCGCAGGTGCAGGAGGCGCTGAAGCTACACTGCAATCTCTCGGCATCAGAGTGCGCGAGCCGGGCCGAGGAACTGCTGAACCAAGTGCGCCTGCCCAACGTCCCGGCGATCATGAAGCGCTTTCCCCATGAACTGTCCGGCGGTCAACAACAACGCGTCGCAATCGCCATGGCCCTGGCGGGCGAACCCGACGCACTGGTGCTGGATGAACCCACCACGGGCCTCGATGTCACCACGCAAAAACAGATCCTCGAACTGGTGCAGGATCTCGCCCGCGAACGGAACGTGGCGATGATGCTGGTCAGCCATGATCTGGGCGTGATCGCGCGCTGCTGCCATCGGGTAGCGGTGATGTATCACGGGGAAGTCGTGCTGGAGGGCCCGGCCAAAGACGTGCTGCGCAAGCCAAAGCACGAATATGCGCAAAAACTGATCGACGCCGTGCCGCGCATCCAGAAGGTCAAAGCCAAGGCCAAACAAGCCGCGCCTGCCTCGACCGAGGCTCTGAATTTGGAAGATGTGGGCATCTGCTATACCCAACCTGGATTTTGGGAAAAAACCTTTGGCGGTGGCGATCAACGCGAATTGACTGTGGATGGGATCAATATTTCACTCGGCAAAGGCAAAACCATCGGTTTGGTGGGCGAGTCCGGGTCCGGCAAATCTACGATCCTCAAGGCCATCGCGGGGCTTCTTCCTGCGCAAAAGGGTAAGATCCGGGTGGGCGGTGATACGCTTCTCAAACCCACCATCGATCGCCGCCGCCCCGAAGAACTGCGCCGCGTGCAGATGATCTTCCAGAACCCCGATGACAGCCTCAACCCGCGCCACACAGTTGCGGAAATTCTGGCCCAACCCTTGCAGCTCTATTTCGGTAAAACCGGGAGGGCCGCCCGTGATCGTGCGGCGGAATTGCTGGAAACCGTGCGCTTGACGCCCGCCTATCTAGACCGCCTGCCGCGCCAGATGTCGGGCGGGGAAAAACAGCGTGTCGCCATCGCGCGGGCCTTCGCCGCAGAGCCGGAGATTGTGCTGTGTGATGAAATCACGTCCGCGCTGGATGTGTCGGTGCAGGCTTCTGTGCTGGAGCTTCTGGCGGATCTGAAAAAGGAAAAGCAGACAAGCTATGTCTTCGTTGGTCATGATCTGGCGGTTGTGCAGCAGCTTTCTGATCAGGTCATGGTCCTGCGCCATGGCCGTGTGTGTGAGGCAGGCCCTGTGGACACGGTCTATGGCACGCCACAAAGCGACTACACGAAAACGCTTTTTGATGCTGTGCTGGAACCAGACAAGGCCTAGCGTGCTTCATCGAGGATCCAATCGCGGAAGGCCATAACCTGCCAGTCTGTTTGCGGATTCTGGCGGGTCAGAAGGTAGTAGGCAAAACTCAACCTTGGCCGCAGATCATCGCCAAAGGGGCAAACCAGCCGCCCTGCTGCGAGGTGATCGGCCACCAACCTATCGCCCAAAAGCGCCACACCTTGCCCGTCCAGTGCGGCCTCCACTGCCATGCTTTCCTGGTTGAATTGCGGACCTTTGGCTGCATCGACGTCGTTGACGCCCGCCGCTGCCAACCACATACGCCAACTCGCCTCCGCGTTCTTCCACTGAACGTGCAGTAACGTGTGGTGCTTGAGGTCATTCGGTGCCCCCAAAGGGATAGCGCCGCTCACTAAATCTGGGCTGCACACCGGCGTGTTTCGTTGGTCAAAAAGGTGATCCACCCGAACCCCTGGATACTGTCCCGTGCCATAGCGGATCGCTACATCGGCATGTCCATGCGCGATATCCACCCGCCTGTCCGTGCCATCAATCCGGATCTCGATCTCGGGATATTGGGCGTAAAAGCGATCAAGCCTCGGCACCAGCCACATCGCCCCGAACGACGGGCTGACACTGATCGTCAGGCTGCGCGATCGCCCAAGGGCCATGATCTCTGCGGTGGCCTGTTCCAGAAGGTCGAGCCCGTCTGACACCAGCGGCAGCGCCTTCCGCCCCGTATCTGTCAAACGCAAAGCGCGGGTGAGCCTGATGAACAGGGGCGCGCCAAGCTGAGCCTCAAGCGCCTTGACCTGTTGGCTGACGGCGGCAGGGGTGACATGCAATTCTTGCGCGGCTGCCTTGAAGCTCATGTGCCGTGCTGCAGCCTCAAAGGCGCGCAAGGCGTTCAGGGGAAGTTGGGATCTGGTCATGGCATAGTTTTTCTAAATCATAACGCAAGAAATCCCCGTTTGTCGACATCATGACTTGTGGACATATTCGGTCAGGGGCGACACGTAGGGTCGGCACCACATACTCGCAAAAAACAGGCCAGTGTCATGCAAGCGACCAGAACAGACTACTCTTTAGGTGTGCTGCTTTTACTCACCTCGGCGCTGACCTTCTCTACGGCGGGGCTCTTTACGAAGGGCGTCGTGGCCGGAGCCTGGGCGGTGATTTTCTGGCGCGGGCTTTTCGCGGGTATCTTCACCACGCTCTGGACGCTGCAGCAGGGCACTTTTCGACAGAATTTCTTTTCGATGGGCCGCAGTGGGCTGGCCGTGGGCGTGATCGGGGCCATTGGCACGGCTTGTTTCATTCCGGCCTTTAAACTGACCTCGATCGCCAATGTCGCGCTGATTTTCGCGGCCTCACCCTTGATCGCGTCCGTGCTCGCTTGGGTGTTTATCGGCGAACGGCCACGCGGCCGAACCGTCGCAGGCGCTTTGATCGCGCTCGTTGGTGTGGCCATCATCGTTTCTGGGTCCTTCGGCGCATCAAGTCTGCGCGGCGACGTTCTGGCCCTGATCATGACGCTGGTCATGTCAGGCGTCATGGTGATCTACCGCGCGCGGCCTGCAACGCCAGGGGCGGGGCCGTCTGTTCTGCAATCGCTCTTTCTCTTGCCGCCAGGGTTCCTGCTTGGTCAGCCCTTGCAAACGCAGCCGGTTGAAATCCTGATATTGATGGCGTTTGGTATCCTCTTCGCAATTGCCTCCGTGACGCTCGCCGAAGGGGCAAAACGCGTGCCGTCCGGCCAAACGGCGCTGCTCAGCTCGCTGGAAACCCCGCTCGCACCGTTGCTTGCGTTTTTGGTTTTGTCCGAGGTGCCGGGAACTGCAACTTTTATCGGCGGCACGGTCGTCTTCGCCGCTGTTCTGCTGTCGCTTCGACGGTAGGTTTTCAGATTTCATGCCTCCGGCGGGGATATTTGAAGCAAGAAGAATGGCTCAAGTCAGGCCCGCCTTTCTTCTTGCTACAAATATCCCGGGGGAGGCGTTGAAGCCCTCGGGCTTCAACGTTGGGGGCTGGCCCCCATCCGGCCTTACCCGTGGTGCCGCCGCGCTTGGGGTTGGGTCTGCCCGATCAGTGCACAGCCCAAAGTCTCTCGCAGCGCGTCGACCAGTTCATCTACGGTTTCAGTAGAGACAAACATCCCGCCGGTGTGATCGGCCAGACACTTGGCGACCGTCTTACCCCCGTCATAGCTTTGCGCCTCTGGGCTGTTCCAACTGAAAGGGTCATAGACGACCTTGAAGCCGATCACGTGCACAGTCAGATCCGCGCCGGATTGCGCCAATTCTTCGCCCAAGGCACAGGGTCGACCGCCGCAGGTTTCATTGCCATCCGTGACCAACACCACGATCCCTGGCGCGCGCTGATAATCCAGCGCCTCCGCGGCAATGCGGACCGAGGCCGCGATGGGGGTCAGACCATTTGGCTCAAGCCCGTCGATTTCGCCGACCACCTGATCGGCCGCCTCCGGCACGGGCGCAAAGCGCAGATCAATCCCCGTGCAGCCCGTATCGCCGCCCGGCCCGTACACCAATAATCCCACGCGGCGGAATGGTGCGATCTGGGGCATGGCGCGGTGCATGGCAAGGCGCGCATCCTGCAGCCGCGTGGGCGCCTGTGCGTTGAAACTTATCTCCCCCATAGAGGCCGAGCCATCAAACACCAGCATCGCATCCGTGGCGCAGCTCCCCGTGGCATCCACGGACGCTGCGGATCCAATCAGCAACGCCGTCAGGGTGGTGAGGAGGGGGCCGCGATAAACCATGCTGAAACCAAATAACGCGCGCGGCCTAAAATCAATGCACGTCTTTGGCACCTGCGCAAAACAAAACCCCGCCTGCGAGGCAGACGGGGTTTCAAAGCTCGGTGAAAGAGGATCAGGCGGCGGCCTGTGCCTTCGCGATCTCTTTTTTAACCTTCCGGGCGCGGTCCGACAGTTCGACGTCTTTGGCTTTTGCCAGATACGCATCCAACCCGCCACGGTGGTCGACAGACCGCAGGGCAGCGGCAGTAATACGCAGCTTGATGCCACGGCCCAATGTTTCGGACTGCAGGGTCACGTCATTGAGGTTCGGCAGATACCGGCGCTTCGTCTTGTTGTTGGCGTGGCTGGAGTTGTTGCCAACCATCGGGCCTTTTCCGGTCAATTCGCACACGCGCGACATGGGTTCATCCTCGTTTTATGGGGGCGGGCCAGGATACAAACAGGCCTCGTCCAATGCAAACGGGCACCGCTTCCGGCGGCGCCCCAAATCTCGTTTGGGGTGAATAGGGGCAATGGCGCAGGGCGTCAAGGGATTCGAGATGGCCGATCCCAACTTCCTCGCATAGAATTCTAACACGGCAAAGGAGACACCGGATGTTTGTGAAAACCCTTGATCAGATCAAAGATGGCCCATCCCATGTAAAGGGCGCGGCCTTTGATAGCCACCGTTTGCTCTTGGCCGGTGATTGCTTGGGCTATTCTTTCCACGACACGCGGATCAAGGCAGGCTCAGAGCAGCATTTGCACTACAAAAATCACATTGAGGCGAACTACTGCGTCGCGGGTCAGGGATCGGTGGAAGAGGTGGCCACGGGCAAGACATGGCCCATCGCGCCGGGCACGCTTTTTGTGCTGGATCAGCATGACGCCCATATCGTGCGGGCTCAAACGGATATTCACCTGATCTGTGTGTTCACGCCCGCGCTGACCGGGCAGGAAACCCATGACAAGGATGGCAGCTACAGCGCGGCTGACGATTAAGGCCTATTGCCCGTGCTTCAACGCCAACGCCTTTTCGGTCGTCCAAACACCATCCGCACCGCCCCAAGAGCCGCTTTTCACTTCGTGGACGCGCACCGACGTGTTGTCTTGCATGGCCTGGCCCGCCACTTTTCCGAAGGCTTTTGCGGTTTCCATCACCAATTGCGCTTTCTCGTCGTCGTTGAAAACGCCTTCCAGAACGTGAATATCAATCAGCGGCACGGCGGATGTCCTTCTCAAGAAATGTCACGCCATGAAGCGTATCACGGGAAATGCACTTGAGGACATGGCCAATTAAGGTGTCGCCTCACATGCGCGCACGTTGAGGTGAGACGGGGCTGACCGGTTTGCCCGTCTTCGTTAGAACAAAAGACCCAAAGGAACGTCCTCTGTGATGCATATTCCCCTGTTTCTTGTCGTGTTGATCCTCGCCGTGCCCCGGATGGCGATGGCGGAGCCTGATTTTCTGTCCCTAAGCAAGGATATTCTGATCGGCTCCGACCCTGAACGCGTGACTGCGGCAGAAACGATAGTGGCCGAAGGTGGCACGGACATGATCCCGTCCCTCGTGCTGCTGATGCGGATCGGTGGATCTCATGTGGTGACGCGGGATGCGCTGAAGGCACTGACGGGCGAGGACCTGCCCGATTGGCGTGCGGCGATGGACTATCAACAGGCCAACCCGCAGATCACGCCGCATCCCAGCTATTATGACCTAAAGCTTTGGTATTGGGGTGGCATCGATGCGGAATTTCGTGATCTTTTTGCCATGCCCGTCGACCCTACTCAGATGCGCATCCGATTTGAAGAAATCACATGGGGCGGTGCGCGCTTTGATGACATCCCACCGCTCGACGATCCGGACCGGGTGCGCGCGGAGGAAGCCACGTATCTCAGCCCCGATGATCTGGTTTTCGGGGTCGAGATCAACGGCGATGCCCGCGCATATCCGCTGCGGATCATGGGGTGGCATGAGATGTTCAACGAGGTGATCGGAGGCGTTCCCGTGGCCTTGGCCTATTGCACGCTGTGCGGGGCGGGCATCCTGTTTGAAACGGAAGTGGAGGGGCGTGATGCGCCGTTTGTGTTTGGCTCCTCGGGGCTGCTCTACCGATCCAACAAGCTGATGTTTGACCGTCAGACCCAAAGCCTTTGGAACCAGTTCACGGGGGAGCCGGTGGTCGGGCCGCTGGTCGGTTCAGGGATAAAACTGAAAGTAAGGCCCACGGTGATCACCACATGGGAGGCCTGGCGGAACGCGCACCCAAACACCACCGTTCTTTCACTGGAAACGGGCCATATTCGCAACTATGACAGCGGCTTTGTATATCGCGACTACTTTGCCTCCCCCGATCTGATGTTTCCCGCGCTCACCGATGAAACGCGGCTAGCGCAGAAGACGTATGTTTATGGGATCCGAACGGCGGGTGGGGCGAAGGCCTGGCCATTGGATGTGTTTTCTGACCAGCCGGTGATCAACGACCAGGTGGGGTTTTTGAACGTGGTCCTAGTGGGGGACACCCAAACCCGTACGGTGCGCGCCTATGATCGGGGGGACTGGGTTTTTGAGATGGGTGATGGCGGGGTGTCGGGGCCGGGCGGCTTGTGGCGGGTGAGTGAAGCCGCGCTTTTGGGGCCGCAAGAGCAACAGGCGCGTCGGGTGCCCGGGCGTGTGAGTTACTGGTTTGCGTGGGATGGCTATCTGGGTGCTGAGAGCGAGTTGTTTGCCCACCCTGAGGACTGACCGTCGCGGATCTGGCACCTAGACCTGAAACCTGAGGTGCTCCACCTAAGTTCACGCGCTGGTCCGGCCCATGGGGGCGGACCGGCGCGGCATGATTGTGCCAATCATGCGGGTCTTTTGATTGAGGCGGTGTATCTCAGGTTTTAGGTCGTTGGTTTCACGCCCGTGTGACCTTCGCCGCAAAACAACCGGGCTTAGCATTGTGCAGATGAATGTATCGAATGCCGGGATCTTTAAAGGCGGTCTCAATGGCCTGCGCGACATCGATGCCATCAACCACATCGGCATCGACCATCATGTGGTCTTCGTCAAAAAGCCGAACGGAGATCAGACGCGACCGGATCACTTCCGGTACATCCCCCGGCGCCAATTCGGCCGGACGCGCGCCTTCGCGGACAAATATGGCATGGCTGGCCTGATAGGGGGAGGCCTCAGGCTGATGCTGATAGTTCAGCAAGATGACGCTTTCGCCGATCCGGGCATCCTGCATGCTGATCCGGCAAGGGGTGCCGGGGCAGGCGTTCACGGTCATGCGTTTTGCGCCCTGACTTTCAAGGTCTTCATCGGAAAGGACAAACAGGGGCGCGTAATCGTCATGGGGCAGGGAATGGATTTGAAAACTCATGATCGGGTTCTCCTTTTTTGCTGGAGAACCCAATCTGGCGTCTGACGCCTTATCTTACGATCCGTTTCTTGTGCAATCAGGATGCGATCACCGGAAGCGCAAGTTATCGCGGCTCAGCTGGTCAAGGCTCGTGATGCCCATCAGCTTCATATCCCGCTCCAGTTCCGTGCGCAGGTTGCCGAGCGCCTTCTCTACGCCCGCCTGACCGGCCGCCGCCAATGAGTACAAGTAAAGCCGCCCGCCAGAACACGCCTTCGCGCCAACAGACAGCGCCTTCAGAACATGTGTACCACGCTGAATGCCGCCTTCGCAGATCACGTCGATCTTGTCGCCCACCGCGTCACAGATCTCTGCCAACTGATCAAACGGCGCACGCGATCCATCCAACTGCCGCCCACCATGGTTCGACACCATGATCCCCGTGCAGCCGATATCGACCGCGCGCTTGGCGTCTTCCACGCTCATGATGCCCTTCAGTGCGAACTGCCCGTCCCATTTCTTGCAAAGCTCTTCGGCGTCTTTCCAGTTCATGTTCTGGTCGAGCATGGTTGAGAAATAGTCCCCCACAGAGACAGCCAGATTGGTGCCCGCGCTCACATGCCCCGACAGATGCGGCATGTCGAACTTTTCTTTGGTGAAGAAATTCCACGCCCACATCGGGTGTGTGGCGAAAGAAAAGACAGAAGACGGCGTCAGTTTCGGCGGAGATGTGAATCCCGTGCGCAAATCCCGTTCCCGGTTGCCGCCTGTGATCGTGTCCACCGTCAGCGCCATCACCTGAAATCCCGCGTCCTTCGCCCGTTCCAGCAGCGCATCGTTGAGCCCGCGATCCTTGTGGAAATAGAATTGGAACATTTTCGGGCCGGGGGCGATCTTGGCGATCTCTTCCACGGTCACTGTAGCCAGGGACGACACACCGAACATCGTACCATACTTCGTCGCGGCCTTACCGACCGCACGTTCGCCTTCGTGGTGAAAAAGTCGCTGCAAAGCGGTCGGCGCGCAATAGACCGGCATGTCGAGCTTTTGACCCATGACCTCAACCGACATGTCCACCTCTTCGACGCCCGCCAGCACGTTGGGTACCAGATCGACGTCGTCAAAGGCCGATGTGTTGCGCGCATAGGTGATCTCATCATCAGCCGCACCGTCAATGTAGTGAAAGATCGGGCTGGGCAGACGACGTTTGGCCAGTTTGCGGAAATCCTGAAAATTGTGGCAGCTTGCAACGCCCATGATGGTGTCCCCTCGGTCGGTTCATTCATTTTGGTAAAAAGATATTACCAATTTGGAGGTGTATCTAGATTTGCCCACCGAAAGTCAAGGCTCCGCCCGCCCTCAACTGAAGACAATTTACTGCGTATGCCGCGATCGCACCGGCGCCGTGAAATACGTTGAGCGTGGTGTGTCCTCTGCGTCAAAGGCCCGTTTGACACTGTCGCGTGCCTCCAATCC
>JBCCAJ010000209.1:0-5447 GCA_039814845.1 Pseudomonadota bacterium
ATGGACAGATTGACCTGACATATTGGATGAACAGCCTGCAGCCGATCCCCAAGGATGACCCGCATTTCGTGACACTCAATTCCAACCGCGAAATTCGGGAAGAGATGATTTACGACCAAGTCACGTTGCGCCATCCGGTTTTCGATCTGGCCGCACTGGCCGCGCAAAAGGGCGTGCGGGCGATGAATGGCACGCGGAACACGTGGTTCTGCGGGGCGTGGATGAAGGATGGTTTCCACGAAGACGGGCTCAGTAGCGGGCTTGAGGTGGCAGAGGCTATCCTCGCCGGTGACGCCGTCGCGGTGGCAGCCGAATAGTCATGAAGACCGTCGATCATATCGCGGGCCACACATGGCACGGGCGCAAGGGCGCCGTGGATAATGCGTTTCGTTATTCCATCGACTACCTGATGCTGGATGCCGAGGCGGAGCTGGAGACGCCTTGGGCCTTTGGTCGCAATCGGGCGGGGCTCGCCTCACTCTGGGACAGTGATCATGGCGGGCCGCCCAAGCAGGGGCGCGGGGCCGCGTGGGTGCGTGAAGTCCTAGAAGCGCATGGATTTGAAGCCCCCGCAAAAATTGAGCTTTTGGCCCAGCCGCGTGTCTTGGGGCATGTATTCAATCCAGTGGCCTTCTGGATTTGCAGGGATGACGATGGCCAAGTGCCGGTTGTGATTTCAGAGGTGTCCAACACCTACGGGGACCGGCATTCCTATCTGTGCCACCGCGAAGATCGCGCTCCGATTGGACCTAAAGACAGGATGACAGCGAGGAAGATCTTTCATGTCTCCCCCTTTCAGAAGATCGAAGGCGGATATGAATTCCGCTTTGATCTGCGTTCGGATCGGATCGGGATTTGGATTGATTTCACAGGCGGAAATGGTGGTCTGATTGCCACGCTTGTTGGCAATCGCAAGCCGCTGACGACGGGCGGTCTGGTGCGCGCCTGTTTGCGTCGGCCGTTCGGGTCGCGCCGGGTGCTGGCCCTCATTCATTGGCAAGCACTGAAACTTTGGTTCAAAGGCGCGCGCTTCCGCAACAGGCCGGAGCCACCGGCGCATGAGGTCAGCCGATGACCCACGCGCAAGCACAGTCCCCCAAACTGCCAGCATTCGCCCTTTTTGCTGCTATGATCGCGGCGGCGGGTTTGCCGCTTTATATCCACGCGCCCAAATTTTACGTGGATGAATATGGCGTGTCGCTGGCGGCTTTGGGCACGGTACTGTTCGCGCTGCGGATGCTGGATTTCGTCCAGGATCCGTTGCTTGGCAAACTGGCGTCTGTCTGGCGGGCACAGCGGGGAATTTCTGTGTGTATCGCGGCGCTAACCATGGCGGCGGCGATGCTTGGGCTCTTTTCCATCACGCCTGCGATCACACCGTTGTTGTGGTTTGCCGTAATGCTGACGCTGGTGTTTTCGTCCTTTTCCTACCTGACGATCTGTTTCTACGCTGAGGGCGTAGCGTCGGCCGCACGGATCGAGGGCCAAGGCCATATCAAACTGGCCCGTTGGCGCGAAACCGGCGCGCTTTTGGGGATCTGTGCGGCCTCTGTGGCGCCCATCGCGATCGGTGGCTATGGCGGGTTTGCCTTTGCATTTGCCTTGCTGACAGTCGTGGCCATCTGGGCCATGCGGCGCGAATGGGTGGGGTCTGACATTCAATCCAGCACCGGGTTTGCAGGTGTTTTATCCGACCCGGTCGCGCGGCGGCTTCTTATGGTGGCGCTGTTCAATGCAGCCCCCGTGGCGGTCAGTTCCACGCTCTTCCTCTTCTTTGTGGAAAGCAAGCTGGACGCGCCGGGATGGGAAGGGCCATTTCTATTGCTCTTTTTCCTGTCGGCCGCACTCGCCGCCCCTTTGTGGTCGCGTCTCGCGGAGCATGTGGGTGAACGCCGCGTGTTGCTTATCGCAATGGTTCTTGCCATCGCGGCCTTCGGGTTCGCGGTCACCTTGGGTGCAGGCGATACATGGGCATTCGGTCTGATTTGTGTGGCCTCAGGTGCAGCGCTGGGCGCTGACATGACGCTTCTGCCCGCGCTTTTTGCGCGTCGGATGGAGGCAATTTCCCCCGGCGCGTCTGAGGGGTTTGGGCTATGGTCCTTCGTTTCGAAATTCACGTTGGCCTTGGCCGCGGTCACGTTGTTGCCGCTGCTGGAAACGGCTGGGTTTCAGGCAGGTGAGGCAAATTCGGAAGACGCGCTCCGATTGCTGAGCCTGCTCTATGGTGCGCTGCCTTGCGTGCTGAAATTGCTGGCAATTGCCTTGCTGGTGTCCATCAATCTTGAGGATAAGGAGTAATACGGGATGGCTTCTTTACTATGGTTCTTTCTGGGGCTCGTGGTCGCGGTAACAGGCGTGATCGGGGCACAGCGTTATGTGGGCTTCATGGCCCAGCGGTCCGAGCATTATGAGACGGGTCAGCCGGTCATGGACTTGCGCCAACACCTGAACGGGCCCATCAAATGCGAAGGCGTGATCTACGGCCCGCTGGGTCGCGTGACATCGCGCTTTGATGCCGATTTCATGGCGTCATGGGATGGCAACAAGGGCGTGATGGCGGAACATTTCCGCTATGATAGCGGCAATACTCAGGATCGCGAATGGCGGCTGGAATTAGGCAATGACGGCTCAGTGAAGGCCGATGCCGATGATCTGGTAGGACAGGGTGTGGGCCAGCAGACGGGGTCTGCGCTGAAGCTGACCTACAAGATCCGCCTGCCGGAAGAAGCAGGTGGGCACGTGCTGAATGTGACCGATTGGATGTACCTGACGCCGTGTGGCACGACCATCGTGAACCGCAGCCAATTTCGCAAATTCGGGATCAAGGTGGCGGAACTGGTGGCAACGATGCGCAAAGCTGAGGCTGCATGAGCCATTTCGCAGGCAAGACCTATTGGCTTGTGGGTGCAAGTGAGGGTTTGGGCGAGGCACTCGCCCATCAGCTCAGCGCACTTGGGGCCAGTGTGATTTTGTCTGCACGTAACGAAGACCGCCTGAAAACAGTGGCCGAGTCCGTGCCAGGAACAGCCCGTGTGGTGACCATAGATATCGCCGATGACGCAAGCGTGGCCTCAGCTGCGGAAGCCGCAGGCGATGTGGACGGGTTGGTGTTTTTGGCCGGGATTTACTGGCCCATGCCCGCGACAGAATGGGATTTGGATCAAGGCGTCGCGATGGCCGATGTGAACTTTACCGGCGCATTTCGCGTGCTGGGCCATGTGGTGCCCAAGATGGTTGCGAAAGATGCTGGCCATATCGTGATCACCGGGTCGCTGTCGGGTTTTCGTGGGCTTCCCGGCGCCATCGGATATGGCGCGTCGAAGGCCGGGGTCATGTCTCTGGCTGAAAGCCTGCGCGCCGATCTGTGGCGCACTGGCATCAATGTGCAGCTCGGCAATCCGGGTTTCATCAAAACGCGGCTGACGGACAAGAATGACTTCAAGATGCCCTTTCTGATGACATCCGAAGACGCCGCTGGGCATATGGTGTCATTGATGAACAACCCTAGGAAATTTCAAAGCCACTTCCCAATGGTCTTTTCCTGGATGTTCAGGTTGTCACGGTTATTGCCGGACTGGCTATACTACCGCATATTTTCCTAACGGATCAGTTGATCGTGGAATTCAGGTTCTCGGGCTGGCCCACAACAACGAATGTCAGCCGGTTCGGATCCATCCATTCTTTCGCCACGCGGTTGAGATCCTCCAGCGTGACAGCATTCACCCGATCATTGCGTGAGGCGATGTAGTCGATCCCGAAGCCGCCAATCTGCATCGATGCGGTGATATTCGCAATCCGGCGATTGCTATCGAACCGCAGCGGGTAGGCGCCAGTGAGGTAAGTTTTCGCATCATCCAACTGTTTCTGGGTCAGGCCACCATCGCTTATGTCTTGCCAAATCGCGCGGATCACGTCGATCGCCTCACCCACGCGGTCATTGGCCGAGGCCACAGATCCCATCCAAAGGTCTGACCCGTCCTTATCCACCAGATAGGAATAGACCCCATAGGTCAGGCCTCGTTTGGCGCGCACTTCGTCCATCAGATAGCTTTCAAAGCCGCCGCCACCAACAATGTGGTTCAGCACAAAGACCGGGAAATAATCGGGGTGGTCGCGTGGAATGCCCGGTTGCGCAAAGATCGCAGTAGATTGAGGAGTTTCAAACTCCACCACCTGCACCCCACCGGGCAGGTTGGGGTTGGCATCCCCGGGCAACGGCGCGCCGGTTGCGGGCAAATCATTCAGCAACTGGTCAAGCAGTGCGGCCAGTTGCGCCTCGGTGATGTCCCCCACGGCGCTGACGAACACACGGTCCTGCGCGATGGAGGCTGCGTGCGCCGCAACCAGATCATCACGGGTCAGCGCGGCAACGCTTTCGGCTGTGCCCTGTTCTTCGCTGCCATAAGGGTGATCGCCGAACACAAGCGAGGAGAATTCGCGACCAGCAATCGCATCAGGGTCTGTCTGATCGCTTTTGATGCCAGAAAGCACCTGAGCGCGCACCCGATCAATCGCGGCCTGATCGAAGCTGGGGTTCGTGATGCTGTTTTTCAGAAGGGGCAACACAGCGTCCTTCGTTTCGGTCAGGAAACGGGCGGAAACAGACAGGCTGTCATCGGACACATCAAAGGAAATTGAGGCGGCCTCTTCTTCCAAAGCCAGCTGGAAACCGCGCGCATCCAGATCACCACTGCCTTCTTCCAACAGCCCGGTCATCAGGTTGATCGCCCCGCGCTTGCCTTCTGCATCCAGAGACGTGCCACCGCGAAACCTCAGTTCCAGCGCGACAAAGGGGATGGATTGATTTTCCACCAGCAAAGCGGTGTGGCCACCCGGTGATTTAACTTCTTTGATGTCCACATCGGCTGAGGCGATCGTGGCGACAAAGATCAGAACCAACCCCACAATAGGGGCAAGAAATACAGAGCGGATCATTGCGTGACCTCCGGAGCCTTCAAGTAACCAGTGACGGAACGTTTAAGATCAAACACCTCCCGCGCCGCAGCCATGACATCTTCTTCGGTGACGGCCTGCAAAACATCGGGCCAGGCCTGAACGTCTTCGACAGTGAGGCTGGTCGTCAAGGCGCGACCGTATTTGTTGGCGAGCCCACTGGTGGAATCGCGGGAATAAATCTCACTCGCGCGGACCTGTTTCTTAATCCGGTCGAGCACGCCTTCCGGCACACCGTTCACCATGAAATCTGCTATGACTTCGTCCATCGCTGCCTCTGCCTCTTCCAGCGTCACGCCAGCAGCAGGGCCGATATAGATGTCAAACGTGGTGTCATCTAGCGACCCGCCACGGTAATAGGCGCGGCTGAACACGGCCGTCTGGGTTTCAAACTGCAAGGCCTCATCCAAAAGCGCGGTTGGCCCGCCGCCCAGAACTTCGGCCAGCATGGTCAACGCGGCTTTTTCCTGCGCGCCGCTGTCGCGTTCGGGTGC
>JBCCAJ010000183.1:0-5845 GCA_039814845.1 Pseudomonadota bacterium
AGATGGGTGCGTTCCATCTCTTGGCGCATTGTATCCACGCCCAGACCGGCCATGATCAAAAGCATGAACGTGGTGTAAAAGCTCAGCAGACCGCTTGCGCCATCTTCGTCGCGGCGAAAGTCGGCCAAGCAGCGCCGAGCGGTGGAATTCAAAAGAGATGCCCGCAGGTCACGACCGTGCTGCGTGCAGGCGTTTTTGACGTCGTCCCATTCGATATTCATTGCGTTTCCCTCAAATTAGCCACGGACTAACCCGCAGTTATTGACCCTGTGGGTATCGTTTAGAAACAGGGCGCAAATATGGCGAAAATGGGCATAAACGGATGATTTCAAAGAACTCTTCGCAACAATCCGTCCGTCTGTAAGGGATCGTTTCGCAATCGTGTTCAATCGCGGGTCGATTCGATCCAGACGCTACGGAACGGTCGTTTTCTCACAACGCTGGACAAAGCGCCGCTATGGGGCAACGATGGTGAAAAAGTGACCCACGATTCAACGATTGGGCGTAGCGCCAAAAGGGAGAGAAAGATGACCCCCAATTCCAAAGAGCCAAGTTTCCGCGAAAGTGTGGATTTGATGTTCAACCGCGCTGTGGCGCTGATGGACCTTCCACCGGGGTTGGAGGAAAAGATACGCGTGTGCAACGCGACCTATACGGTACGGTTTGGTGTGCGCCTGCGCGGGCAGATCCAGACATTCACCGGCTACCGGTCTGTGCACTCTGAACATATGGAGCCTGTGAAGGGCGGGATCCGTTATGCGATGGCTGTTAACCAAGATGAGGTGGAGGCGCTGGCCGCGCTGATGACCTATAAGTGCGCCGTGGTGGAGGTGCCGTTCGGCGGCTCCAAAGGCGGTCTTCGGATTGACCCGCGCGAATGGGATGCAGAAGAGCTGGAGCTGATCACGCGCCGGTTTGCTTATGAATTGGCCAAGCGCGATCTGATCAACCCGTCCCAAAACGTGCCTGCGCCCGATATGGGCACAGGAGAGCGGGAGATGGCCTGGATGGCCGATCAGTACCGTCGCATGAACACCACCGACATCAATTCCCGCGCTTGTGTGACGGGTAAGCCGGTGAACGCGGGCGGTATTCAGGGCCGCACAGAAGCCACGGGCCGCGGTGTGCAATTCGCCTTGCAGGAGTTTTTCCGCCACCCCGAAGATATTGCGAAAGCCGGGCTTGATGGGACGCTTGATGGCAAGCGGGTGATCGTTCAGGGCTTGGGCAATGTGGGGTATCACGGCGCAAAGTTCCTGTCGGAAGAAGACGGCTGCAAGGTGATCGGCATCATTGAGCGCGACGGCGCGCTTTATGATGAGGCGGGCCTCAATGTCGAGGAGGTGCGCAACTGGATTGGCACGCATCATGGCGTCAAGGGCTTCCCGTCCGGCAAATATGTTGAGGACGGCGCCAAGTTGCTGGAGGAGGATTGCGACATCCTTGTGCCGGCAGCCCTTGAAGGTGTGATCCATCTGGACAACGCGCCCAACATCAAGGCGCGTTTGATCATCGAGGCCGCAAACGGCCCGGTGACGGCCGGAGCCGATACGATCCTGCGCGACAAGGGTGTGGTGATCATCCCTGATATGTACGCCAACGCGGGTGGTGTGACGGTGTCCTATTTCGAATGGGTCAAGAACCTCAGCCACATCCGTTTTGGCCGCATGCAGCGCCGTCAGGAAGAGACGCGGCATCAGCTTCTGCTGGATGAGCTGGAACGGATCAGCCTGGACAATTCCATCAACTGGACGCTGAAGCCCGAGTTTAAGGATCGCTATCTGAAAGGCGCGGGGGAGTTGGAGCTGGTCCGATCCGGCCTCGATGACACGATGCGGTCGGCCTATCAGGAAATTGCCAACACCTGGCGGGAACGCGATGACGTGAATGACCTGCGTACGGCGGCCTATCTTGTGTCCATTGGCAAGGTGGTGAGCAGCTACAATTCGCTGGGTCTCTAGCGACCCGCCGCAACTTTGCATTTGCCCGTCCCGGTTCACATCCGGGGCGGGCGTTTTTGTATAGTTCTTTGTCGCATTCGCCCATTGCATTGGGGGCCAATCGGTGGTGACACTTCCAGCGCAACGCGGAGGTGCCAGATGGGCTTTTCAGGGTTTCGCATCCTCAAAGAAGGGCTGACAGGGAACAAGGGTTGGGGCGCGCATTGGAAAGATGCGGAGCCGAAACCTGCCTATGACGTGGTGATCATCGGGGGGGGTGGTCACGGGTTGTCCACGGCGTATTACCTGGCGAAAAACCACGGGGTGCGGAACATCGCCGTGCTGGAAAAGGGCTATCTGGGCGGGGGCAATGTGGGGCGCAACACCACGATTGTGCGCGCCAATTACATGATGCCGGGCAACTCAGAATTTTACTCTCATTCCCTGAAATTGTGGGAGGGGTTGGAGCAAGACCTCAACTACAATGTGATGCTGTCCCAGCGGGGCCAGATCGTGCTCCATCACTCCGACGGGCAGCGCGATGCCGCGTTTCGGCGCGGGAATGCGATGATAAATCAGGGTGATGATGCGGAGTACCTGACCGTGCCGCAGCTGAAGAAGCTGGCGCCTTACCTCGATTACAAACAGGCACGGTTCCCGATCTATGGCGGCGTGTTGCAGCGCCGCGCGGGCACAGCGCGCCATGATGCGGTGGCCTGGGGCTATGCCCGGGGTGCGAGTGATCGGGGTGTGGACCTCATTCAGAATTGTGAGGTGACGGGGATCGACATCGACGGCGGCAAAGTCATTGGCGTGCAGACCACACGCGGCGCGATCAAGGCGGGCAAAGTGGCGATCATCGTGGCAGGGCGCAGTTCCAAGGTGGCCGCAATGGCGGGGATGCGCCTGCCGATTGAAAGCCATGTCTTGCAGGCTTTCGTCACAGAGGGGCTGAAGCCTTGCGTCGATCATGTGATCAGCTTTGGCATGGGGCATTTTTACATCAGCCAGTCGGACAAGGGCGGTTTGGTGTTTGGGGGGAACCTTGATTACTACCCGTCCTATGCCGCACGGGGGAACCTGCCCATGGCGGAACATGTGACCGAGGCCGCGATGGCGCTGATGCCCGCGATTGGCAAGGCGCGGATGCTGCGGTCTTGGGGCGGGATCATGGATATGTCGCCCGATGGGTCGCCCATCATTGACCGCACGCATGTTGATGGGCTCTTTCTGAATTGCGGCTGGTGTTATGGCGGGTTCAAAGCGGTGCCGGGATCGGGCCATGTGATGGCGCATTTGATGGCCACCGGAGAGCCGCACGCGGCAGGTGCCAAGTTCCGGCTGGATCGGTTCCGCACGGGGCGGGGATTGATGGATGAAGAGGGCTCGGGCAGTCAGCATAATCTGCACTGAACGCCCTTTGAGAGGTCGGGACATGAGTGTTTATGGAAAGATGAAACGGGGGGATGCGTGAGACTGCAATGCCCCAATTGCGGATGGCGGGACATCCGGGAGTTCACCTTTATGGGTGCGGCCTCTTTGATGGAGCGCCCCGATGAGGATGCGCCGATCGCGGTGTGGGATGACTATCTGCATCTGCGCGACAACCCGGATGGGGTGAGCCGCGAGCTATGGCATCATACTATGGGCTGCGGTGCGATGTTGATCGTGACGCGCAACACGCTGACCCATGAGGTGATCTCTTGCGAGTTGGCAGAAGGGGTCACGTCATGAGGATTGATGGGGACGGACTGATTGATCGCGAAAGCCCAGTGTCATTTCATTTTGACGGGGTGAAATACGGCGGGTTTGAAGGCGACACGCTGGCTTCTGCGCTTTTGGCGAATGACATTCGTTTCGTGGGGCGGTCGTTCAAATACCACCGTCCGCGCGGGATCCTGAGCGCAGGCAGCGAAGAGCCAAACGCTTTGGTGACCCTTGGCAAAGGGCGGGGTCAGGAGCCAAATCAGCGGGCCACGGTGGTGGAGTTGCACCGAGGGCTTGAGGCGTTTTCGCAGAATGCATGGCCGTCGCTCGGGTTCGATCTGATGGCCGTCAATGACCTCGCAGCGCCGTTTCTGGGGGCGGGATTTTACTACAAGACCTTCATGTGGCCCAAATCGTTTTGGGAACGGGTTTATGAGCCGATCATCCGGCGGGCGGCAGGCTTGGGCGGGCTGCATCTGGAAGCCGACCAGGACCGCTATGAAAAAGCCTGGGCCCATTGCGACCTGCTGGTGATCGGGTCCGGCCCGGCGGGATTGATGGCCGCGCTAACAGCTGCGCGGGCCGGGGCGGATGTGATCGTCGCGGAGGAGGATACGGCGCTGGGCGGGCGGCTCAATGCAGAGACCATCGAGGTAGATGGTTTGCCCGGGCGCAACTGGGCGGCAGAGGTGATCGCGGAACTGGCGGCATCGGACAATGTTCGGATCATGACGCGCTGCACTATTACAGGCGCCTATGACGGCGGCACTTTCGGGGCTTTGGAGCGGTTGTCGCCTGAGGTGGCAAAGCGTCATGGCGCGCCGAAGGAGTGTTTCTGGCGGATCGTGACCAAGCGCGCAGTGCTGGCAGCGGGCGCGTTGGAGCGGCCCATCGCATTTGCCAATAATGACCGGCCCGGGATCATGACGGCTGGGTCGGTGCGGGCCTATGTGAACCGCTGGTGCGTGGCACCGGGGCGGTCAGTGGCCGTCTTTGGCAACAACTCGGATGCCCATCGGACCGCTGCTGATTTGTTGGACGCTGGCGTGCATGTGAGCGCGCTGATTGATGCCCGGGCGGAGGCGACGTGCGATCTGGATGTGCCGTTTTACGCCAGCGCGCAGGTTGTGAATTCGTCTGGCCGCAAGGGTCTGGAGGAAGTGACCATTGAGACGGCTGGTGGTCGGGAACAAATCAAGGCGGAATGCCTGGCCGTGTCTGGCGGTTGGAATCCCACGGTGCATTTGACCTGCCACATGAATGGCCGCCCACGGTGGGATGCGGCGATTGCGGCCTTTGTGCCCACACCCGGTGCAGTGCCGGGGTTGATCGCAGCCGGGTCTGCAGCGGGGGTGATGGAAACCGGGCCATGCCTGCAACATGGCGTGGATGTGGCCGGTGAGCTGCTTGAAGGTATTGGACTAAAAGCCCCCTCGATGGAGGTGCCGCGCGCCTCGGATGGCGCTTATGACATCACGCCGCTTTGGACGGTGCCGGGCAAGGGCCGCGCTTGGCTCGATTTTCAGAACGATGTGACGGTGAAGGATGTGAAACAGGCCGCGCGGGAGAATTTCCGCTCGGTCGAGCATATGAAGCGCTACACCACCCAAGGGATGGCCACTGATCAGGGGAAGAATTCGAACGTACAGGCGCTGGCCGTACTGGCCGATGCCACGGGGCAGGGGATACCGGAAACAGGCGTCACCACCTTCCGCCCGCCCTATGTGCCGGTGCCGATTGCGGCGATGGGCGCGGGCGGGCAGGGCAAGGGGTTTGCGCCGGAGCGGATGCTCACCTCTCACAAAGCGACCAAGGCTCGGGGCGCGCCGATCATCGAGGCCGGTTTGTGGTACAGGCCCAGCTATTTCCCCCGCGCGGACGAACGCACGTGGCGGCAGTCTTGCGACCGAGAGGTGGAGATGGTGCGCAATGCGGTCGGCATTTGCGACGTCTCCACGCTGGGCAAAATTGACATTCAGGGGCCGGACGCGGGGGCGTTTCTTGATTTCGTCTACACCAATACGTTTTCCACGCTGAAGGCGGGTCGGGTGCGCTATGGCCTGATGCTGCGCGAGGATGGCCATGTGATGGATGATGGCACCACCGCGCGGTTGGGGGAGGAGCATTTCCTGATGACCACCACCACCGCGGCGGCGGGGCAGGTGATGGGGCATCTGGACTATGTGCATCAATGCTTG
>JBCCAJ010000131.1:0-7023 GCA_039814845.1 Pseudomonadota bacterium
GCGGCGATCTGGCGCTGGTACAAAAGCGCTTGGTTACAGATCACATCGGTGTCCATCGCCTTTGTCATCGCGGTGATCGCCTATGCGTGGTTCCTGCCGCCGTTGGAGGCGATGGTGACGTTCCAGTTCGGCTGGATGTTCACCGTCTGGCTGCTGAACATGGTGCCACAGACGGTGATTGCCTCGACACTGCACTGGTGGCTCTACATCCATAAAGGTCAGGGGATGGACACGAAGTTCGAGGCCCGCGATCAGGCCCGCGACAACAAGCTTTTTACCTTCAACAATCAGGTTTGGGACAACATCTGGTGGACGCTTGGAAGTGCCATGACGGTAGCAACCGTGTACCAATGGGGCGTGTTCTGGGCCATGGCCAATGGGTTTGTGCCAACAGTCACTTGGGCCACCTCGCCCCTGTGGTTCTTGGCATGGATGGCAGTCATCCCGATGTGGAGCGGGCTGCATTTCTATTGGGTACACCGGCTGGCCCATCACCCCAAGCTTTACCGCCATGTGCATGCGGTCCATCACCGCAACATCAATGTTGGGCCGTGGTCGGGCATCTCCAACCACTGGTACGAAAACATGCTCTATTTTACCACTTATTTCATACATCTGGTCGTGCCCTCGCACCCGCTGCACGTGATGTTTCACATCTATTTCCAGCAGACGACGCCAATCTTTTCCCATGCCGGTTTTGAGCGGATCATCCCCAATGAGGGCCAATCAACCAAGGCAGGCGACTTCTTCCACCAGCTGCATCACCGATATTTTGAGTGCAACTACGGCACGTCGGAGATCCCGTTTGATCAATGGTTCGGAACCTATCACGACGGCACCGCTGCCGGGTCCAAAGACGCCCGCACGCGCAAGAAAGAGATGTATCGCGCAAAGGCAAAACCGTGAGGTAACGCACCAACGCCGCCTCATCCGGCGTCAAGATCGATGGTCGCACCTTAAAGGGTACGACCACGCGATCTGATCGGCCCGGGCTGATCCATCTGGAGCAATGGGCGGTCCTCCTGGTGCTCACCGGTGCTGGGGTTTGGGTGACGCTCCGCACGGTCTGGATGTGGCCTGCGATGTTTGTCTAGGGCATTTTCCTGTGCGTGCCGGCCTAATCAGCCGGCCATGAAACGGCACACGGCACCGCGTTCAAGACCCGTTGGTTGAATGAAACGGTGCTTTGGATGTCATCGCTTGTCTACATGGAAAAGCCATTGCACCGCCGCTACGCGCAAACCAGCCACCACAGCTTCACCTGGCATGTGGATCACGACGCGCAGATGCCCTTCGACACGCCGATGGTATTCCACGGATGGCTGGCGGAGATCACAGGCTTCGGGTCGGCGCGGTTGCACCTGTGGGCATTCCGGCACATCTCAACGCAGCGCTACACGCCCATGATGCGCGATGTCATCCCGGAGACAGAGTTTGACCGCATCACCTTGAACGCCCGCACGATGACCGCGATCTAGGCGGCGATTGCGCTGGCACCCGTCTTCGGCATCTGGTGGCCCATCTGGTTCATCGCCCTGCCGCGTGATTTGGGGGCGCCTGTGATGCTGCTCTTCACCCTGATCCAGCATGTGGAGCTGCAGGAAAATTCACCTTCCGTCCTGGAGAGTACACGGTCGTTTAAGACCGCGTGGCTCGCGCGGTTTATGTGTATGAATATGAACAATCATATGGAACACCACCTCTACCCCCAAGTGCCGTTCTACGCGCTGCCCGATCTGGCAGAGGCTGTAAAAGATTAGGTGCCGGAGCCTGACCCGGGTTTCTTCCAAACCAATTGGGACGGGTTGAACGTGGTGCTACGCCGCTCAACGGGCCGCCCGACGAAAGGCGCCACCATCCGGCAAGCGCCGCATATGGTAACCGATAGAGGGCCTGTCCTACGTTTCGCCCGGCGGGCGATGTAAAAAGGGGGCCAGCCCCCCTCGTTGAAACCCATGGGTTTCAACGCTCCCCCCGGGATATTTTCAGCCAAATGAAACAACAGGCCAGCGCCCAATGCTTCTTTTGGCTGAAAATATCCCCGCCGGAGGCATGAAATCTTAAGAGGATGGGTCGAGAAGCACCTTGGGCGCAGCGACCGACCCAGCCCGGATATCAGCGAAGGCCCCTGCCCCATCCGCCAGCGCGCGGGTTTCGGTCCAGTCAAGCGGGCCAAGGCGGCCGTCGAAAATGGCCTGAGCCGTCGCGCGGAAATCATCCGCCGTGTAGGTGTAGGTGCCGATAAAGGTGATCTCCTGCAGGGTCATGCGACGGATATCGAGGCCGCCAGTGTTTTGACCCAACCCAATATGCATGATGACGCCACCCGGTTTTGCGTGGGCCGAGGCAGTGGCGCGGGTGGCTTCGAACCCCACGCCGTCAATGACCAGATCATAAAGGCCTGCGTCTGAGAGATCCGGTAAGTCGATCAGGGGAAACTCCGCGCTTGTGGCGATGGCGGCGCGACGAGGGGCGTTTGGTTCCAGCAGGGTGACATCGGAAATGCCCTGGGCGATGAGGCTGAGCGCGGCACCCAGGCCGATGGCACCGCCGCCAATCACCAAAGCGCGGCAGGTGTCGCCACCGTCATACAAGGCGCGTTTGGCCAGCCGCACGGCGTGCCAGCCGCAGGCGATGGGTTCCGCCAACGCTGCGTGATCGAGGGATGCGTGCTCCGGAACTGTAACCAAATTGCCCTCTGGCATCTTAAGAAATTCCGCAAACGCACCTTCGCGGGGCGGCATGGAAATGATCTGGCGATCCGGGCAAAGGTTGTCGCGGCCTTCCCGACAAGCCCAGCTTTCGGGGTTGGTGACCAGTGGGTTGACCGTCACACGTTCCCCTTCGCGCGGGCCACCCACGATCACCCCGGCGGCCTCATGGCCAAGGATCAACGGCGCGGGACGGCGATCATCATGGCCAAGATAGGCGTGCATATCCGATCCGCAAATGCCGACACGTTCGACGCGGATAAGCTGTTCGCCGGGCCCCGCGACAGGTGCATTGGCATCCTGAAATGACAGACTTTCGGGGCCGGTGTAGACAAGCGCTTTCATTTGGCGGTGTATCCCCCATCGACCATGAGGATTTGGCCCGTGACATAACGCGACGCATCAGAACAGAAAAACAAAACCGGACCGTCCAAATCATCCATCTCACCATTGCGCCCGATGCAGGTTTGCGCAGCATTTCGGGCAGCTCGGTCAGGATCATCGAAGACAGGCCCTGTCAGTTCGGTTTTGAAAAACCCAGGGCCAATGGCGTTGGCGGTGATGCCGTCCCCCGACCACGCCTCCGCCATGGCGCGGGTCAGTTGCGCGATCCCGCCTTTGGAGGCGCCATAGGCCAGCCCGCCGGGAAAGGCTCGGGTGGTCTGGAGTGACGCGAAGTTCAGGATGCGACCCCAGCCTTTGGCTTTCATCGCGGGCGTAAGCTCTTGCGCCAGAAAAAACGGTGCCGCGAGATTGAGGTTGATCGTGGTGGTCCAACCATCCAGCGTCACGTCATCAGCCGCCTCTCGGGTATTGATACCCGCCGCTGTCACGAGGATATCAGGCGCACCAAAAGGATCAGAGACGTGACAGCCCAGATCGCCCATCGCATCAAGGTCCCCCACATCGGCGGCCACGGCCGCGGCCCGACCATCTGAGCTGTCCGCCCAGTCCTGCAGCACCTCGGCGCGACGAGCGACGCCCACCACTCTGGCCCCTGCCCCCATCAGAATATCTGCCGCGCGCCGTCCAAGGCCGGAGCTGGCCCCGGTGACGCAGGCAACGCGGCCCGTGAGGTCAAAGAGCCCAGCGGAGGACATCTTATTCCTCGCCGGTCAGGTCAAATTCCTCATCCGGGAAGTATTTCTTCAGACGAATATCGGCAGTCCGGGCATGGCCTTCCATCCCTTCAAGACGAGAGATACGCGCAGTGGCCTCCGCCACGGGTTTGGCACCGTCGCGGGTGGCGCGCTGCCAGGTCACGATCTTCATGTATTTGTGCACGCTGAGGCCACCGGTGTAGTTGGCCGCCCCAGATGTCGGCAGCACGTGGTTCGTGCCCGATGCCTTGTCGCCGAACGCCACGGTGGTTTCCTCGCCCAGGAAAAGCGAGCCGTAGCAGGACAGGCGATCCAACCACCAATCCAGATCATCGGCTTGCACGGTAAGGTGTTCGGGCGCGTATTCATCAGATGTCGCGGCCATTTCTTCACGGTCAGCACACAGGATCACTTCGGCGTAGTCGCGCCAAGCGGCCGTCGCATTGTCGCGGTTCACCTCAGGCAGGTCGTCAATGAGGCCCGGCACAAGGCGCATCACTTCTTCGGCGAGCGGACGGTGATCGGTGACCAGCCAAACCGGAGAATTGTATCCATGTTCGGCCTGCCCCACCAAATCCACGGCCACGACCATCGGGTCGGCGGTTTTGTCAGCAAGGACCAAGCTATCGGTCGGCCCTGCGATCATGTCGATGCCCACGCGGCCAAACAGCATGCGCTTGGCTTCGGCCACGAATTGGTTGCCGGGGCCCACAAGGATGTTGGCTTTGGGCAGACCAAAAAGGCCGAATGTCATCGCGGCGACGCCCTGAACCCCGCCCATGGCAAGGATTGTATCGGCACCGCAGAGATCAGCTGCGTAGATGATGGCGGGCGCAATGCCCACGCCAGGGCGCGGCGGAGAGCAGGCGACGATATGCTTGCAGCCCGCGACCTTTGCCGTGGTCACCGTCATGATGGCGGATGCGATGTGGCTGTAGCGGCCACCGGGGACATAGCACCCCGCCCCATGCACCGGCATGGATTTCTGACCCGCGATCAGGCCCGGCACCACTTCCAGTTCCACGCTGCGCAGCGTTTCTTTTTGTGTCTCGGCAAAGCGGCGCACGTTGTCATGGGCGAACTGAATGTCGCGTTTCAGCTTTTCAGGCACCAACGAGGCAGCCGCCGTAATTTCATCCCGTGTCAGAACCACGTTGCCGTCGTATTTGTCGAACTTGGCGGCATATTCCATCGCCTTGGCATCCCCGCCTGCCTCAATGTCATCGAGGATCGTGCGCACGGTTTCTGACACGTCAGAGGCATTGCTGGCAGAGGTCAGCGTTGCTTTTTTGAGGTATTCTCGGGCCATGTGTGTGTCCTATCGTGCGAAGTGAATGGGTTTCGGGCGCAAAGGCCCTCTGTTGTGGGCGAATGTAAGCGCTTACATTTTCTTTGGCAATGGGGTATGTTGCACCATGACACCGCAGAGGATATCGCCCGGACGATCATGACCGCGAAAGATGCATATCCCGCCGAATATGTGCCCACCCTTGCGGATGTGGCGCGACTTGTAGGCGTGTCCACGGCCACCGTTTCGCGCTGCCTCAACACGCCCGGGCAGGTGCAGAAAAAGACGCGCGAGAAGGTGCTGAAGGCTGTCGAGGAACTGGGCTACTCCCCTAATTTCTCAGCACAATCGCTTGCCGCCAAACGCACAAACACCATTGGCGCGATTATCCCGACCATGGAAAACGCCATCTTCGCCCGTGGCATTCAGGCGGTGCAAGAAGAGCTCGGGCGTCTTGGTGCCACGCTTTTGGTTGCAAGTTCAGCCTACAGACCTGACCTCGAGATCGAACAGATTCGCACGCTGGTCGCGCGAGGTGCGGATGGCCTCCTGCTGATCGGGCATGAGCGTGACACTGCGATCTACGAATTCCTCGACCGCCAACAGGTGCCTGTCTGCGTCTCTTGGGCTTTTGATCCTGCGCGCCCAAAACCGTCGGTTGGGTTCGACAACCGCGCGGCCATGCGCGCCATGGCAGAAGAGGTGATGGCCCGTGGTCACCGTCGGATCGCCACGATCTGCGCCCGTCAGGCTGATAATGATCGTGCCCGCGAACGTGTGCAGGGTGTGCGCGACGCGATGGACGGCGCAGGGATCGCCCCCTCGGATCTGACTGTGTTCGAAACGGATTACACCATTGAGGCCGGTGGCGCGGCCTTGGCCACGCTTGTGGCCAGTTCACCAGGACCAAGCGCCGTGATCTGTGGCAATGACGTTCTAGCGGTCGGGGCCGTGAAGGCCGCACAAAAGCTGGGGCTGCGGGTGCCGGAGGATATCTCCATCACCGGGTTTGACGATATTGAACTGGCCCAAGTGATCGTGCCCGCATTGACCACCGTGCATGTGCCCCACAGGCAGATGGGCGTTCTGGCCGCGCGGCAGCTTTGGAAGATGGTCACGAGAGAGGCCCGGGCGGACAGCATCCTTCTGGACACGGAGCTTCGCCTCCGCGGCACTTTGGGTCAGTACCCGCGCTAACCGCCCAAGATCTTTGCACAATCTTGGCCCGCGCCATCGAACGACGCGCTTTCCGTCAGGTCAGGGTTTGCCGAACAGTTGCAAGGCGCGTGTCTTCGGGTAAGCTCATCCCACAAAACCGGATTCACCAGACCGGGAAATTCAGGGAGAATATGATGAAAACCAAACTGATCCTTGCGGCGACGTTGCTGGCCACGACGGCCGTTGCAGCCTCCGCCGAGACATTGCGATGGGCACGCGCCGGCGATTCGCTTACGCTTGATCCCCACGCCCAGAACGAAGGGCCGACCCACACGCTGGCCCACCAGATTTATGAGCCGCTGATCATTCGTGACCACTCCGGTGCGTTTCAGGCCGCCTTGGCCACCGATTGGGCACCCAAGGCTGACGATCCGAATGTCTGGGTCTTCAATCTGCGTCAGGGTGTGACGTACCACGATGGCGCCGATTTCACGGCCGAAGACGTGGTGTTTTCGATCAACCGGGCAAAATCCGAAAACTCCGCCATGAAAGAACTGCTGACCTCCATTGTTGAGGTACGCGCGGTGGATGATCACACGGTGGAATTCGTCACCGACGGACCGAACCCGATCTTGCCTGCCAACCTGACCAACCTGTTCATGATGGACAAAACATGGACTGAGGCAAACGCGGCCGAGGCTGTCCAGGATATCGCTGGTGGTGAGACGACATTTGCCTCGTCCAACACGAACGGCACCGGTGCCTA
>JBCCAJ010000045.1:0-11219 GCA_039814845.1 Pseudomonadota bacterium
CAACGCACAGGCCGTTCGCCAAGCACCGTACGCATGGTTAAACCTTTGTGTACGGGTTTTTACTCAAACTGTTGCGAAGATTTACCCGGATGGCCCCTGCAAGGTCTGCTGGTGTGTGATGCCTTTGGCGCAACCGGGTTCCCACTTTGTATGCAAGAGGAAAGCCCATGGATGAATTCCAGTCTCTAACCAAGGGACTTAGCAGTCCTGCGACGAAGCATTTCGCGATCCAGCCCAGCGACACTGCCGATCTGCCGATGCTGCCACGCGTCGTCTTTTGCCAGACCGAGGGCACCATCATGATCCGTGACAGCGAGGGCGTGGATTTGCCCTATACCATGCTGGCGGGGGATCGGCTTGATTTCCGGGGCGTGCGCGTGTTGAGCACAGGGACGACTGGCACCTATTACGGTTGGTCCTGATGCCAGGCGCCGGGCTTATCGGTGCGATTGCACCGCGATCACGCAATCGCCGCAGAAACGGGACACAGGCCGCCATCACTGCGGTCGTGGTGCCTGCCAGCGTTGATCTGGTCACGGGGCAATCCCTGAGCGACACGACAAACTGGGCGGCCTTTCTGGATGCCGCGAATTACGCAACCACTGCCGCTGGTGCTGTGATCGCCTCTGTTGTGGTCAATTTCACCGGCAGCACGGGTGATGCGTCAACGCCTCTGGTGGCTGGAGACGTCAATCACTTTTCGATCACAGTGACCGATAGCGTCGGCACAACACGCGATTTTGTCGTGCAACCGCGTGTGGTGGCGCAGGCCGCCCCCACAGCCGGTGCCGCGTTGGCGGACCGCAGCTTTGTGCGGGGTACGGGGCTGGAGACACTGGATGTCAGTGTTGATTTCACCGGAGATACGCTTGTCTTTGGCATCAATACGGTTCCCGGTGTTTCCATTGACAGCGCCACGGGTGTGATCAGCGTCGATACGGACGCCACGGCAGTGCAGACGGGGACCCCGATCATCGTGACCGCAACCAACACCGGTGGTGCGATTTCAAGCGGGTTCAGCCTAGCCATCAAGCAAGGTGTCGTCTTTCCGATATTCGGCCAGTCCAACGCTGTGGGGATTGCCCCGTTCGACAACGGTGCGGTGCATCCTGAAAATACGCTCCAGTACTCTCAGGGCAACATACTGGTCCCGGCTGCGATCCCTTTGGATCACACAGGTGAGCAGCCGGGGAACATGGGGTTGGATGTGCAATTTGCCATCGACTACATGGCTGCAAATCCGACCCATGCCGTCATCTTTGTGCCGCGCGGCACCAATGGATCCAGCTTTGTCGACAATGACTGGACTGCGCCGTCCGGCGCGCTTTATGCAGATGCGCTGGCAGATATCAACGCCGCCCTTGCAACCTTCCCCCTGTTTCAGCTGGGTGGGTTCCTGTGGCACCAGGGTGAGGCGGATGCCGTTGCGAATAACCCAAATTATGGCGCGCAGCTGGCAGGCATGATCGCGGCATTCCGGGCGAACATCACAGCGGCGTCGCCGTCGACACCCTGGGTGATGGGCGGTCTGCGACCGGGGCCTGGAAACAACTTTGCGACGTTCTCGGCCATCATTGAGGGTGTGGCGAATGATCTGGAATACACGACATTTGCGGATACCTCGGATCTGTCCGATTTTGACGAACTGCATTTCGATGCGCCCAGTCTGCGCCTTCTGGGCAGCCGGTATTACACCCAATTCGTGGCCGCACAGAGCGATGTTCTGGTGGCAACCGCACCGGGTCAGGTCACCGGGCTGATCGCGTCCCCGGGTACGACAACCGTGTCCCTGTCCTGGACGGCGCCTGCAAATGGCGGTGCGGTGATCACCGATTATCTGATCGAATATGCGCCCGTGGGCAGCAGCGCGTGGACGGTCTTTGCCGATGGTGCGGGCGCGAGCACAAGTGCGACCGTGACCGGGCTGACAAATGATCAGCCCTATCTGTTCCGCGTCTCAGCGATCAACGCCGTTGGCACCGGTGCGGCGTCAGAGCCGCAAGGCGCGACCCCTGTCGGGACAGGATATCTGTTTGACGACAATTCAGATGGCACCGTGACCTTTGTCGCGGCGGGCCTCTCTCCGAGTTCTGCGTTCTTCGACAATGAAGATGGCACCGTGGAGAGGATCAGCTGATGGCGCAACATTAGCTCACACTCAAAGCAGGCAGCACCGTGACCTTGTCACGGCCAGTTATCTCCGACGCTTGGCTTCATCACCCATGAAGACGGCACGGTAGAGAGGATCAACCAATGACTGACTATATCTTCAAACCCTCCACAAATGGCGCGGGGAACTTTTCGGGCAGCCTGGAATTTGAAGGGCTGGACCCGTCCGAGACGGTGCCGGTCGCAGATGGCACCTATGACATTTATGAAAAAGTGGTTACCTCCTTTCAGGTTGCCCGGATCAATGCCGAGTTTTCGCTGGCAGCCGTTGGCGAAGAGCCGGTCATTCTGGCCACGGCTGGCGCGGTGTCCGTCACCATCAGCTCTGGCCCCTATGCGGGCACCTACACGCAACGCGTCACGGACGGAGCGCCCCTGAGCATCGCCATGATCGAAGCGGCTCCCACACCCATCGTTCTGCCAGTCATTTCAGGGTCTATCAGCCCGGGTCAGACACTGACGGCCACGCCGGGTATCTGGCTCTATGCCGGAGCGGATCCGGGGGATCAGAGCTTTGCCTGGTACAGTGATACGGGCGGAGCGCTTGGTGTGACCGAGCTGTCCTATACATTGCAAGCCAGCGATCTTGGGGCCACGCTCTACCTTGAAGAGACCTTTACCGGTCTCACAATTTCCAGCGCCAGTACCGGGGTTATCGGAACGGCGCAGGCCGTCCCTGATGCCTTTGCCGATGCCAACTGGTCTGTTGTAACAGGTGTATCGCCCGGCACGCTTGATATCACTGTTGCGTCTTTGCCTGCGAACAACGGGTCTGCGATCACCGATATCGAATATGACGTGGACGCGAGTGGGGTCTGGATCAGCCTGGGCCGCGCAACACCAGGTACGACAACGCGTGCTGTGCCGGCACCAGCGACCTCCTATGCCATCCGGCTGCGGGCCATAAACAGCGAAGGCGCAGGCGATGCCGGCAATACCGAAAGCGCCATCAGCGGTGCCGCGCCCGTTGCCGGTCCTTCACCTGCAGATTACAGCGAAACGCTGCACTGGTGGAGCTTTAAGCTGGGCGAGGGGGGGCTGTATCAGGACAGCAACAAAGCCACGCCTGTCGATGCCGCCGGGCAGACTATCCGAGCGATCGAGGATCAGGTCGGCGCGGTTGATCTGGTAAATCCTGTCGGCGACAACACCTATGGTGCGGGCGATGAGGCGGTGCTGTCGGGCACGAACAACTGTGTTTACGCGACATCGGCCAGTCTGTCCTTGCCCAATCCCTGCATCGTGCTGGCAACGCTCAGGACAACCGATGCGGCCTTTCTGCTTGTTTCAAAAAGCACATCGGCCTTTGCCGGTGTTGCGCAGTCAGGATCGGGTGCGGCCCCGGGTCAGAACATGGGCGCGCCCCTCTATCATGCGGGTGCAGGGGCCACGGCGCTTGCGAACACGCGGGGGGCGATCCACGCGGCCTGGGCGACGGGGGCATGGACGGTCTGCAGCATTCGCAACCTCGGTTTCGGGGGGGCGTCGGGCAGTGACTTCTTTGACTATTCCAATACTGGTCTGGCGACGAGCGGGGAGGTCAAAGACCTTGTCATCGTGGACGCAGCCATCAGCAACAGCGATCTGGATGACTTGATCACTGATATGGAAGCGAGAGCTGCATAATGGCACAGATACGCTTCAAAGGGTTTCGCACCGGCACAAATATCGGACTTGTGTCCGCAACTGTCGGAGCCGAGACGGGCAGCGCCGTCATCCCCGCCTTTCAGAAACCGGCTGCGGTGGTGGGGGTGCCACGCATTTCAGATGCTTTTGATGATGGCACGCTGACGCCGAACGACGGTGGTATCACAGTCACAACACGCATCTGGCGTATTGTGGATGGGGCTGTGCAGGGCAATGGCGCGACCCTGTCCGGTGCGGGCCTTGGCGGGCAGTGGATCGAATACAGCCCCGACAACGGCACCACATGGTCACCGCCCGTCATGGTGTACGCAAAAAGCCATATGGGCATGTCGATGCCCGCCAGCCACCTGGCGGATGACGCGGCCATCGTCGCGTTGGTGCCGCATGCGGAGGCCACGCACATTGCTGTGGCAAGCGGCGACTGGAGCGATCTGGCCACCTGGCTGAACGGCGCTGTTCCGAAAAACGGCGCGACTGTGCTGATCCCCAGACAGATCAGCGTGACATATGACGTCAATGAACGCTTTCGTCTGGATCGGGTGCGCGTCGATGGCACGCTGACATGGGCGCTGGACCAGTCCACGGCCATGTTGGTGGAGACACTGATCGGCACCCGTGGATCGTCCATTCTCATGGGCACAGCGGGCAACCGTTTGCCGCCACAATACACGGCGACCGTTACCGTATCCGGCAAGGATTATTCTTCGGACAGCCTGACGCCCACCAACCTCAAGTCAAACAACTTTCTGGACACTTTGGGCTGGTCGCGGGGCATTATTTCCCAAGGCATCTGGCGCATATGGGGCGCTGAAATGACCCCTTGGGGATATTGTGAACAGGTGCCCTCTGGCGCGACCACATTGACGATGCTGAAGGCACCGTCCGGGTGGACCGTGGGGGATGTTCTGATCGTTGGTGGCACCCGGCTGACCGACTATGTGGAAAACAACCCCGAAACAGCCCCGAGCTTAGTGGATGGGGGGTATGTTGAAGACGAGTACGTCACGATCACGGCGATCAGCGGCACGGACATCACCTTTGCCCCTGCTCTGGTCCACGATCACATAAACCACAACACCGCAAGCACCCGCACGGACCTTTACCCTGTGGTCGCAAAGCGCGGTGGCAAGAACATCTCCATCCGCTCAGAGGTCACGGATATAAACTGGCGCCGCGGTCATACGGCCAACGTCCATCATCACTGCGTCATGGATTTTTGGGACGTGGAGTTCATCGGTCTGGGGCGCACGACCAAGGGTATTGACCACACTGTTGGCGTCATCGACGCAAACGGCGATTTCAGGAAGGCCAATGATGGTCCTGCGCCCATAGCGGAGGCGCTGACCAATACATCAAACCTCGCATCGCGCTATCCGGTACATGCACACCATTGCGGGTTTGGGCGCGGGGCAAATACGGCAGTCGTTAACAACTGCTATGTTGAAGACACGCCCGGATGGGCAATCGTTCACCATGCCTGCGAAGCCAACACCGACAACAACGTCATGCACCTGTTTGGCGGGGCAGGCATGATCAGCGAAAGCGGCAATGAAATCGGCAGCTGGGTGGGCAATCTGGCCATCGGCACAACCGGCGGGACAAATTGCGCCTTTGGCAGCACACCCAAAAACACCGGCCGGGGGCGTGTGCGTCAGGGCGATTTTGGCTGGGAAGGGTTTGGCTTTGTGTTTCGTGGCCGTGTGATGCGAACCAATAGAAACGTGGCCGTGTCCTGTGGGTGGGGGCATGTGTACCATCACCGCACAAATGACGATGCCGGTTCCATCGGTGTTCCGATAGACCCGCAGCGCAAGCATCTGGATTTCAAGGACCTGCTAAAGCCGAACTGGGTCCGCTCTTCACCTTCCGATGGTGATCATTTCCGGGACTTCGATTTCAAAGATGCACCCATCACACATAATGCGGATAACGAGGCCATCGCCTGCGTTGGCGGTTTCTTCGTCACAAAAGACAATCCGCGCCAGAGCCATGACAAGAACATCCACATCAAGGATTTCAAGGCGTGGGGGTATAGCGGAATCGGGCTGAGCGTTGAGTATATTTCGGCATATCTGCTGGAAGGGATCGACTGCACCAGTGCAGCGGTTGGTGTCGGGTTCGGGATCAGCATTGCGACCAACAGCTTTCAGGTCGGCGTCAAAAGTGCGCGCACTGAGGGCAATGCAATCGGGATTGCTTTGGGGGGGGGTGACGCTCTCTTTCCGCAGATCGGGGACAACTTCAACAACACAACCGACCCGCGTTACTACGTGATTGGCCATACCTCGCAGGGCGATGCGACAGACATTGACTATATCGGCTTTCCATCTGGTTCTCTCTCCAAGACAGGCCCAGAGGTCACCATCGTGGACGCGGACCCTCAAGACGACACCTATGATCGTTTTGCGGACCCCGACGATACGTTTGCTGCCGATATTGGCACGGTGCAAACAGGGGCCACATGGTCCGTGTTCAACGCAGAAAATACAGATGGTGCGAAGATCGACACATTGTCCAGTGACAGTGCGTACCCCATGAAACCGCACAACGACAATTCGTTCATCACGAGCGCAGGCATTGTGTTTGGCAGTGTGTTGCTCGAGGGCTACCACACGCTGAACAGCGAAGGCGGTGCACGCATCAGCCCGTTCTATCATTGGGTGTCGGATCGCGTCTCTGCGCGTCCGAAGATGAAAACCAAATACGCACAGCACTCCTACAGCCCGGCGGGCTACACGGATCTGGGTGTCTTCAGCTACACGGCGATACCGGTCACCCTGTCAGACAACAAACTGGAAAACACCGTTGCGGTCAGCGGATCGGTGGTTGTTGATGTACTGGGTGATACAGGCCCGACAGGCGCTACAGGCAGCTTTGCGCTGACAGACAAAGCCAAGGTTGCTCCGGATCACGGCAAGGCCACGCTGAATACCGCCACGGGTGAGGTCACGTACACGCCAGACATGGGCTATGCCGGGACCGATTTCATGTACGTGTTTGTGGAAAGCGACGGCCAGTTCGCGCTCGCGCGTCTTGATTTCCTGATCGGCAGCACGGGGTCGGGGATTACAGCACCCGTCGCCGGAACACATTTCACCGTTGCAGGTGGGGCGGGGCAGACAATCGATGTGACGATGCTGGCCCCTCCCGAGACCGACCAGCGCCGTATCAAACCGGTGCAGTATTCAACTGATGGCGGTGTGACCTGGCGCAGGCTCTCACCGAAATGGGTGCAGGGTGTGCAGACGATCGCGGTTCAAAGCGACGGGAGTGCGATTGGTGCAGGCAGCTACACGGTGCGGCTGCGCTACAAGACCGACTACGATTACCTGACATCATCAGACAGCGGCGATGCGGCCGTAACGGTGGTCTGACATGACAGCGGCTCTTTTCTATTTTCTCATCATGGCGGCGCTGATGTTGCCCCTGACAGGTGTTCATCTGTGGTGCCGGGGTATTGTGAAACAGCACCCCCAGATCATGCCGGACCACATCCAGCGCGACCGCTATCGCTGGGCAGAGCTTGCCATGGCGTTCACCTGTCTGGCGATGATCTGGTATATGTGGATGATCCTCGATTTCATGGTGACGTTCTGCGCCACGCAGCCCCTTCTGGGTATGCTGGCGCATGTGCCGTGGATCTTGGGGACCGCTTGCGTGCTGGTCGCCAAGATCGGGCATCTGCAGCGGCTGCGCGCCCAGATTCCCCCTGTCTCTTGAGGCTACGGGGTGATGAGATCGACAAAGGCGCGCGCAAAACGCTGATCGATCTGCGGTTTGTAATGCCCGTCCCCCAGAAAGCCTGACGGGTCCCGCGGATCAAAATGTTCGACCGTCGCAAGATAAGGGATATCCTGCGCCTCAAGGACCGGTTTCAGGATTTCAAGCAGGTCCGCATCCGTCGCATCCCGTGTCTGGATCAGAAAGATAACGGGTCTCTGCCTGTCTGACCGGGCGGTCTGCGCAAAAGTGACAACCATCCGCCGCAAAACCTCGCCATAAGGATAGGCCCCGCTGCGCAGGATGTCCTGCTGGGTCGATTGCACATGTGATGTGGCCAGCGACCGGCGGGCCAGACGCACAAAGGGCGAGGCATCCAAGGACGGTACGCCAAAGGTGGCCAGGGCATGGAAATGGTCTTCTGATTTCAGCTGATCCTGCCAGGCCGCGCGTGTTGCGGGATCGAGGCGGAGCGCGTGGAAACTGTCCTGGCTGCTGACCAGTGGTTCAACGCGCCTCAGGCCATTTTCCTCCAGGTAGTAGACCGGGTAGGTAAAGGGGGCGGGTTGTTCGAACATCCATGTGCTGTTGCTGAGCGCGCCCATGGCCGGGACGGAGGAAGACAGAATCCCCAGCACCGCCACATCGCCCGCGCGCCGATTGTCCCGGTCTTCTTCGAAGAGCGCATAGGTGAAGTTTGGTGGTGCAGCGGGCCCTGAATGCAGATCAAGGATCAGACCCGGGTCCTGCGTGGCTGCCGATTGCAGAATGTTGTTCACAAAAGACATGCCATAGCCGCGGATAACCGGCTGGGTGGTGGGGGCCTCTGCCTCAAACTCTACTGCCGAGCGCGCAATCATTTCCGGGCGCCAAGCCACATCCATCAGATTGCCCGGCGTTCCGGGGCGGTCCTGCCATCTTGCCAGCTTGCCCGGCACCGAGCGGCCATATTCGAAATACTGCACCAGCGACCCTAACCGTCCGGACCGTTCGGCCCAGCCGAGCACCTGCCCCACGCCAAAATCCAGCAGGGCCAGAAGACCTAAAGTCAGACACAGGATGGTTGCGGTGCGTTTCATGTGCGGGGTCTCAGAATTGGAAATAGATGAAGGCGGATGTCTGGGTCGTTGCGCCAAAGGCGAGCAGATAGATCATCCCGGCATACAGCCCGGCGCGGATCACCGTGGGCCATTTGGCATAGAATGCCACATCGCCGCTCCGCTCCACCAGCACATCCCAGACCAGCAAAAGCAGTAAGGCAGGGAAGACCGCAAAGGGTGGAGAGGGCAGGGTGATCCCCGCAGGCCCGCTGAAGATGCGCTGCGTGAAATCCACGATCTGCGCAAAGGAGGTCGCGCGAAACAGCAACCAGCCGTAACAGACCACCTGAAAGAAGAGTGCGATTTTGAGGACCTGCCCGATCCAGTGGCCCGCGCTGCGCCGCCCCCCTTCGCCCCTATGTGCGTGGCGCCCCGTCAACGTCCTGTGGAGCGCCAGTGCGCCGCCCTGATAAAGCCCCCACAATATGAAGTTCCAGGCCGCCCCGTGCCACAATCCCCCCAGCGTCATGGTCAGCATCAGATTGCGATAGGTCCGCCCAGCACCCCCCCGGTTGCCCCCCAGCGACACATAGAGATAGTCGCGCAGCCATGTGGACAGCGAGATATGCCAGCGCCGCCAGAACTCCTGTGGGTTGGTGGCAAAATAGGGTTGGGCAAAATTGCGCATCAGCCCAAAGCCAAGCATCTTGGCGACACCGCGCGCGATATCCGTATATCCCGAAAAGTCGCAGTAGATCTGGATCGCAAAAAGCCAGGTGGCCAGGATCACATCCAGACGCGCAGGATCGGGGCTGGCATAGACCGCATCCACCGAGGGTGCGATGCCATCGGCGATCACAACCTTCTTGATCAGCCCAAACAGACACAAGACCGCCCCGCGCCGCAGATTGTCCCAGCTCAGCTGCCGGGGCTGCGTGATGTTTGGCAGCAGGGTGCGGGCCCGCTCGATCGGCCCGGCCACAAGCTGGGGAAAGAAGGCGACGAAGAGGGCAAAATCAAAAAAGTCCCGTGTCGGCGCCATATCCCGGCGGTAGATGTCAATCGTATAGCTCAGGGTCTGGAACGTATAAAACGAGATGCCCACCGGCAGAACGATGGACAGCACAAACGGGTCCGCAACATAGCCGACCGTGCCAAGCAGGCTCTGAAAGCTTTCAACGAAAAAGCCGAAATATTTGAAGACCCCCAGCATCCCGAGGTTCACCGCCAGCGAGATCCCCAAGAGCCTGCGCCGCTGCACGCCTTGGGGTGCGGTGTGCATCCTGAGGCCCACGACATAGTCCACGGCCGTGCTCAGCAGGATCAGGCTGAGAAACCGCCAGTCCCACGCCCCGTAAAACACATAGCTTGCCACCAGCAGCATCCGGTTCTGGGCGCGATGTGGCAACACGACGTAAAGGACCGCAACGACTGCGAAAAAAGCCCAGAAAACCAGTTCTGTGAAAAGCAATGAGACCGCCTTGGAAAAATCTGCCCGCGCCCCTGATTAGCACCATATTCTGAAAATAGAATAGCGCGCGTCCCACCACCTGCTGTGGCGGGTGGCAGGCAAGCCTCGATTTCGCAAATACCGCGCAAGGCGCGCGCGCTATGGATTGAACTTGCCCATGGCGGCGGCAAAGGTCTGGGCGAGCACGTCGAATTTGCCCGAAACCCCGGTGATCTTGGTGGGCACAGCCGCCCCTGCCGGATAGCTGCGCCGCACCGGCACCTGTGTCACCTTCAACCCCAATTGCCCGGCGCGGACGGTCAGGTAAAACAACAGCTCGTATTTCTCAAATACATCCCGGAACGGTTTGACATCCGGATGCAGTAGATAGCGCGCCGAATAGGCCCTAAACCCGTTTGTCGTGTCTGAAAAGCGGTGCCTGCCTGCTAGGCTCAGCAGCGGGGCGTGAATGCCGCGATTGGCAATCGTGCGTTCCAGCGGGGTATGTTCGGCCTTGCCGCCCGGCGCATAGCGCGAGCCCTGCACATAGTCATACCCCTCCTCCAGCCGGTCGAGAAAGGTGGCGACCGCCTCAACCCCGTCCTTGCCATTGCCGTCGATGGTGACAATGCCCTCATACCCCTGTTGCAGGCACCAGGCATAGGCCATGCGCAGCTGGGCCGAGAGCTTGCCCGGTCCGGTCTTGACCAGCACCGCGCGCACCGGCAGCGTTTCGATGAAGGCGGGATCGAGCGAGCCGTCATCAGACCCGCCATCAGCGACCACCACGTCAACGGGAAGATGTGCGGCGGCGATGCGCCCAAGCTGCGCGCGGATGCGTTCCCCTTCGTTGATCACCGGGATCACCAGAGCATGGCGGTGTGCCTTGTCGCCATAAAGACGGGTGTCGCAGGCGGGCACCTCCCAATCGGTGGTGTTCAGGTCAGTCATGGTGTTTCGTCCGTTTTATCACTGGTATTGCGGGGTCTCTCTGGGGATCGCTCTGGGCGAAAGACCAGCAGTTTGCTGGTCAGGTAGTTGACCCCGAAGGACAGGCCTGTGGCCAGCACCAGCACCAGCAGGGCCTGACCCTGGCCAAAGATGCGCGCCAGCACCGCCACCGCGACCAGCCGCACTGCAAGCGTGGCCCCCAGGGCGGCGGCATATTTGAGCGCGCGGGCCCCCGAGACCTG
>JBCCAJ010000496.1:0-2058 GCA_039814845.1 Pseudomonadota bacterium
AAAGCGGCCTCGCTGAATGCCCGCCACCAAAAGCGCGAGCGCCGCGAGCGCCACCGCGCCCCCAATCCATCGCGTCAGCGATGCCCCGCTGAAAAGCCACCACAACCCGAACCCCAGCCCGCTCGCGCCAGCGAGCGCTTCTCGCCAGCGCCAAAGCGCGGCACGCGCTTCTGGCCTGATAAAACTCAATGCCGCCCCCTCAACGCCAATCTCCAAAGGCAAGCTGCCACAGAGTTAACGCCGCAACGGCGGCGGTGTCCGCGCGCAGAATGCGCGGTCCCAGACTGACGGGATGCGCCACGCCGAGCGCAGCGAGGCGCGCCCTCTCCCGATCTGAGAAACCACCCTCAGGCCCGACCAGAATTGCCCAGGGACCCGCGAGGCTGGCCGCAAGGTCGGATGAGCGACCCGCCAAACTCTCATCACAAAACATCAAACGCCGCCTCTCGGGCCAGATGTCCAATACATCTTCCAGCTTTCGCAGCTCGCTGACGTCTGGAACATATGTCCCACCACATTGCTCTGCCGCTTCCACCGCATGGGCCTGCAACCGATCCTGCCGCACCCGCTCCGAATTGGTGAAATCCGTTTGTACTGGCATGATCCTAGCCGCCCCCATCTCCGCGGCTTTCTCTACGATGAAATCCGTGCGGGCCTTCTTGATCGGCGCAAACATCAGCCACAGGTCCGGCGGATCCCGCTGTGGCGCGGTCTGTTCATCTGCGACCAAAACACCACCGCGCTTGCCGGTTTCCTGAACCTCCGCGCGCCATTCCCCGTGCCGCCCGTCAAAAACCAACAGACTGTCCCCAACACCCAGCCGCATCACCCCAAAAAGGTAATGCGCCTGCTCCCGCGTGAGCGGGATAGATTGCCCTTCCCCCAGAGCCTGATCTACATACAATCTCACACGCGACTGTTTCATGGGGCACAGGTATATGTCCGCCACAAATCAGACACCAGAGCCACAAGACGGAACCGTTGCCGATGCGGTGGTCGGGAATTGGGTCGATCGTTACGCCCCGCCCGCCACACGCCCCTATCTGCGCCTGTCTCGTGCAGACCGACCCATTGGCACATGGCTTTTGCTTTTGCCCTGCTGGTGGGGGCTTGCCCTTGCCATGGTCCATGACGGACAGGCGGGCTGGTATGATCTCTGGATTTTCACAGGCTGCGCCCTGGGCGCGTTTCTGATGCGCGGGGCGGGCTGCACCTGGAATGACATTACAGACCGGCATATCGACGGGTCTGTCTCGCGCACGGCCTCCCGCCCCATCCCGTCGGGTCAGGTCGGTGTCAAAGGCGCGCTCGTTTGGCTTGCGGCTCAAGCGCTCATCGCCTTTGCCATCTTGCTCACGTTCAATGCCGCGGCGATTGCGCTGGGCGTGCTGTCGCTTTTGCCCGTTTGCGTCTACCCTTTTGCAAAACGCTTCACATGGTGGCCCCAGGTCTTCCTTGGCATCGCCTTCAACTGGGGCGCGCTTCTGGCCTGGACGGCGCATACAGGCTCTTTGGGGTGGCCTGCGGTGATCCTGTATCTCTCCGGTATCGCATGGACGCTTTTTTATGACACGATCTACGCTCAGCAGGACGCCGAAGATGATGCGCTCATCGGTGTGAAATCCACCGCCCGGCTCTTTGGGTCGATGATCCCGACATGGCTGCGTCGCTTTCTGGTGATCGCGGTCTCCCTCCAGGGCTTTGCCGTTATCCTCGCCGTCGTTGGCGTGTCGCCCTACGGCGTGCTTTTTGCGCTGTGCGGCACGTGGGCGTTTGGATGGCATCTTCAGTGGCAATTGTCCCAATACGATCCCGATGACAGCAAAAAACTGATCACTCTTTTCCGGTCAAACCGCGACGCTGGCCTGCTGCCTTTGCCATTTTTCGCCGCTGCTCTGTACCTTTGATTGCACTCCGCACCGCCGCGCCATAAAACGAACGTCACGGGTAAACAACTTGTGCGGGGCGCATGCGTCTTTCATCTCTCTTGGCCATTATCGGCGTCTTCGTGGCTGCGGCGCTGCTGTCTTTGGTCAGCGCGCGATTCGCAGTGGCCGT
>JBCCAJ010000202.1:0-5497 GCA_039814845.1 Pseudomonadota bacterium
CATCAGGTGGCTGCGCTTTTGCGCCGGACAGAGGATCCGCGCTGGCAAACGGTATTGGCCGTCGCGCCGGATCGGGGTGGTATGATGCACCCATGGCCCGCCCATCTGACGCGTATCCCGCAGGGGCGCGGTGATCTGGGCGCGCGGATGGGACGGATCATGCAGGGTGTGCCGCCCGGGCCGGTTTGCATCATCGGCGCAGATATTCCCGGCGTGACCCGGGCGCATGTCGCGCGGGCGTTTGATGCGCTTGGACACCATGACGCGGTGTTTGGCCCGGCCCATGACGGGGGGTATTGGTTGGTTGGGTTGAAACGCACTGGCCGTGTGCCACGCACGCTTTTCAAGGCCGTCAGATGGTCCACGGCATACGCAATGTCCGACACGATGGCGGGGCTTCCGGATGCGCGGATCGCCTTGGTGGATAGGCTGCGCGATGTAGACCGCGCCGCGGATTTGGAGGCGCTGTGCAAGCCGGTCTGATCATCCTTTGCCTCGCCTATGTGCTGAGCCAGTTTTTCCGCGCTTTCCTTGCCGTGCTCACAGATGTGCTGGCCCAGGATGTAGGTGCCACTGCCGATGATTTGGCTTACGCCTCCGGCCTTTGGTTCATCACATTCGCCGCGATGCAGATCCCCGTGGGTTGGGCTTTGGATCGGATCGGGCCGCGCCGCACGGCGTCCGTGCTGCTGTTTGTCGGCGGCGGGGGCGGTGCGGTTCTTTTTGCGATGGCCACGGGGCCGGCGCAGATCAATGTCGCGATGATGCTGATTGGCGTGGGATGTTCGCCTGTTCTGATGGCGTCCTACTTCATCTTCGCTCGTGAACACCCGCCCGCGCGGTTTGCCACATTGGCGGCCCTGATGTTGGGGGTTGGATCTTTGGGCAATCTGGTGGCCTCTTACCCTATGGCCTTGGCTGCGGAATGGATGGGCTGGCGGGCGAGCCTTATAGGCTTTGCCGTGATTTCAGCCGCTGTGGCCATTGGTATCCAATTGACCGTCAGGGACCCGGCGCGCGTAGTGGAGGATGCGGGCGGCTCCCTTCTCAGCCTGCTCAGAATGCCCGCGCTTTGGGCGATCATTCCGCTGATGATCGTGGCCTACGCGCCCGCGGCGGCGATCCGGGGGCTTTGGATGGGGCCTTATCTGATTGATATTCACGGTCTGACCACCGGGCAGGTGGGGCAGGCGACGCTCGCCATGGGCGTGGCCATGATCCTTGGCACGTTTTTCTACGGCCCGCTCGACCGGATGCTCGGCACGCGCAAATGGGTGATTTTCTTTGGCAACGTGATCTGTGCGGCGGCGATCCTTGGCTTGACGGTGAGCGTGGAAAGCGGCGTGATCCTGGCCATCGCGCTTTGCGCCGCGCTGGGTTTTTTCGGGGCGACCTTCCCGGTGATCATTGCCCATTCCCGCGCCTTCTTTCCACCCGCGCTGGCGGGGCGGGGGGTGACGCTTATGAACCTCTTTGGGATCGGCGGTGTGGGGCTTTTGCAATTTGCCTCTGGCCCGCTGCATGCCTCTGTTCTGGCCAGCTCTGGCGCGGCTGCGGCCTATGCCACTCTTTTTGCCATGTTCGGGGTCGCACTGTTGCTGGGCTGCGTAATCTACCTCTTTAGCCGCGACGCGACAACCTGACATAAACCCTTTCCCCTATGGGGGTATGAGAGTATGACGCGCCCGGGAGCGTCCCAAAATCGGAGAATCTTACAATGGGATATAAAATCGTCGTCGCCGGTGCCACGGGCAATGTGGGCCGCGAAATGTTGAACATTCTGGCTGAGCGCCAGTTTCCTGTGGATGAGCTTGCACCGCTGGCCTCTCGTCGCTCTTTGGGCACGGAAGTCACGTTTGGTGAGAAAACACTGACGACGAAAGATATCGACACGTTTGATTTCACCGGCTGGGATATTGCGCTCTTTGCGATTGGGTCCGAGGCCACGAAGCAATACGCACCGAAGGCTGCCGCTGCGGGCTGTGTCGTGATCGATAACTCCTCGCTTTACCGCTACGACCCCGACGTGCCGCTTGTGGTGCCTGAGGTGAACCCGGAGGCGGTGGAAGGCTATGCCAAGAAAAACATCATCGCGAACCCCAACTGTTCAACAGCACAGATGGTCGTGGCGCTGAAGCCGCTGCATGACCGGGCGAAGATCAAGCGCGTGGTTGTGTCGACCTATCAGTCGGTGTCTGGCGCGGGCAAGGACGGGATGGATGAACTTTGGGATCAGACCAAATCCATCTACAACCCGACCACGGATGTGGCCCCCAACAAGTTCCAGAAACAGATCGCCTTCAACGTGATCCCCCATATTGATGTCTTCATGGAAGACGGGACTACGAAAGAAGAGTGGAAGATGGTCGTTGAAACGAAGAAGATCGTTGACCCGTCGATAAAGGTCACGGCGACCTGTGTGCGAGTGCCGGTCTTCGTTGGTCATGCCGAGTCCGTGAACATTGAGTTTGAGGATTTCCTCGACGAAGATGAGGCCCGCGATATCCTGCGGGAGGCACCGGGTATCATGGTGATCGACAAGCGTGAGGCCGGTGGCTACGTCACGCCCATCGAGTGCGTGGGTGATTACGCGACCTTCATCAGCCGCATTCGTCAGGACAGCACGATTGAGAACGGTCTGAACTTGTGGTGTGTGTCCGACAACCTGCGCAAGGGCGCGGCGCTGAACGCGGTGCAGATCGCAGAGACGCTCGGCAACCGGGTGCTGAAGAAAGGGTTGGAGCCCGCTTAAAACGGTTCAATCACGTCGAAATCTTCAGTGATGTCTTTGACAGGAGGGCGCCGAATGGTGCCCTCTTTTCCTTTTTCGACGGGGCCTGGAACGATTGGTTGAGAAAGCACGCGCTGCGCCAAACAAGCATGCGGGTGACCTGGAAATGGCTCTCCCATTTGTTTGATCAACTGTCGATATGCAAATCCAAGGTCTGATGCCTTGCACACACGTCTTCCACTGTCGCGACTGTGCAGGGCGAGGCCCACGCCAGCCACCACTAGGCAGTACCCTTTGGATTTCAGTCGCGCGGTCAAATCCGACCATGACCTGGCCTGTGTGAAATCAGGCAGCAGACGATCCCTAAGCGCATGAACCAACTGTTCCTGCGAGGTCTCTGCGGGTTGTGCCCGATGCGTCATGCCGATTTCGCGCGTGACCAGGTCACGCAGCAATTGGCTGACCGTTACACCGCGTTCCTGCGCCAGCATCCGCGCGGCATCCGCGAGTTCTGATTTCAGTTTTACGTCGACCCATTCCATACCATCCAACAAACATGGAGTTGGTTAGAGAAGGGTTAATCAAACCGTTAAATTTATCAGAACCGTTCGGCCCGAAGAACCTGACAATCGACCACCGAAACGACCCCGATGTGCTTTTCCACCACCGCAAAAGCGGCATCGAGCAATTCATCCAATCTTTCGGGCCGGATCATGCACAGGACCTGAACCATACCGGCCCCGCGTGTCACGTCGCCCGACCGTTCCCATTCCCCTGACCGCCCTGACCCGCCATAGACCGGCAGAATAGTGTAGCCTGTCACGCCCGCCTCTTGCAGGGCTTGGGTTAGGCGGGACTGCATGGCGCGTTCGATGGTGATTTCCACACGCTTTGCGTCATGGGTTTGCATGTCAGCCTCCAGTCATCGCTTGTGCGAGGGTCAAGTAAAGCGGGATCCCGATGGTGAGATTAAAGGGGAAGGTGACCCCAAGCGACAAGGTCAAATAAATCGACGGGTTCGCCTCTGGCAAGGCAACGCGCATGGCTGCGGGCACGGCGATGTAGCTGGCCGATGCCGACAGTGTCATCAAAAGAAGTGCGCCACCGGTAGACAGGTCAAGCGCCAGCGCGGCGCCTAAGCCCAAAAGGCTGCCGACCATGGGCATCAAAATGCCAAAAGCGATGCTGCCCAGACCGAGCGCCTTGCGCCCTCTCTGCATGCCGCGCCCGGCGACCAGACCCATGTCCAGCAGAAAAAGACACAGCACGCCCTTGAAAGGCGCAACTATAAAGCTGTCGATTTCCCGGAGACCTTCGTCACCCGTGATCCATCCGATGAAGAATGCCCCCACCAGCAATACAATCGATCCGTTCAGCAGGATTTCGCGCCAAAGCTGACTGTCCATCCGGCCGCCCTTTTCCCCGCGCGTCACCAGCCAGAGCGCCGACAGGATCGCCGGTGCTTCCATCGCAGCAGCCACGGCGACCATGTAGCCTTCTGACGCGATACCCCGCCCTTCGAGTACGGATGTGGCCGCCACGAAGGTGACGATGGAGATTGACCCGTAGTGCCCCGCCACCGCCGCTGCGTTCAACCGGTCCATGCCCGACATCAGGCGAAGCAACGCAAACGCCACAAAGGGTATCAAAGCGGAAAGCAATACGCCTGCTAAAAGTGACAGGCCCAAGGTCAAATCGACACCATGATCGGCCACGCTGACCCCGCCTTTGAAACCAATCGCAAAGAGCAGGTAGAGCGAAATGGCTTTCGCCGCCGCCTCAGGGAAGGACAGATCCGACTTGGCCAATGAAGCTGCAAGGCCGAGCGCGAAGCTCAGGACAATGGGCGACATCAGGTTGTCGGCCGCGAGTGCGAATATTTCCATCATGCCTTGCCCACCCCATCTGCAAGCTGACCGCGTGTTTATTGACCTTTGCACGAATTGAAAGACCAAAAGCGCAGTTGTCGATCCGAAATCCTGGAAAAGCCTTGAACATGCGGGCCAAGCATTTTGCAAAATCAGGGTCAATCCCGAGCCGGTTAAAGGGAAATTTTCAGAGAATTGCTCAGAGATTTCGCTTCCGCTGCAACGATTTGAAAACTTCAAAATCCCATAGTGCTCGCATGCACTGGGGGGTGCGGTAATTCGGGGTGAGTCGTGGATCACGTAACGTCTTTGCAGCAGCGTGAAATTGTCATGCTGGACAATGATCGGTTGAACGATCTTTATTCGCAGCTGGGTCAGCATGCGGCAGAGGATGTGGTATGCCGCGCCTTGGAAGAAATGGCCGCGCGTCTGTCCCATATCGAAAAAAGCTACCGTGAAGGCGATTGGGATGACCTGCGCAAGAATGCCCGTGGTCTTGGGGCTATTGCTGATCAGCTGGGTATCGTGGCGCTGGCCAAGGTGGCCCGCGATGTGAAGACCTGTGTGGAAGTGGGTGACCCCGTGGCCATTGCCGCCACCATTGCGCGACTGATGCGCGTGGGGGAGGTCTCTTTGACCGAGGTTTGGGATATGCAGGAAATCTGACGACTGCTCCTTTTCTTGGCGTGCGAAGGGGCTTAGGCTGATCTGGATAGACCCAGCCAGAGAACCCAGATGCAGCCTCAATTTTTTGATGCCATCTCTGAAGCTATTCCTGTCCATGTGATTGAAATGGGCGGGCTTGAGGCGTTTGAGGTGGTTCAATCCCCGCGCATGCAAGCAAATGCTGCAACGGAATGTCTGCCCCGCGATTTGATCAAAATGACCGCCTTTGACA
>JBCCAJ010000161.1:0-6287 GCA_039814845.1 Pseudomonadota bacterium
CCTTCTTTCTCAGAATTCGCCGCCGCGAGAAACTGCGCGCAGAAGTCGTCATCATTGGAAAAAACGCCTGCGTTTTCATGGCCGAGGCCAATGATGATCGCCCCCGTCAGCGTGGCCAGATTGATCATTGCGGCGGGTTTGTATGTTTCCTGCGCGTACCAAAGCGCGTCTGCCAGAACGAGGCGCCCTTCGGCATCTGTGTTGATGATCTCAACCGTGTCACCCTTCATGGAGGTGACCACATCACCGGGTCGGACCGCACGATCAGAGGGCATGTTTTCCACCAGCCCGACGATGCCCACGACGTTGGCCTTGGCCTTGCGCGCCGCCAATGCGTGCATTGCGCCGGTCACCACCCCAGCCCCGCCCATATCCATGGTCATGTCTTCCATGCCGGCCGGGGGTTTCAACGATATGCCGCCAGTGTCGAAAACAACGCCCTTACCGATCAGGGCCAACGGGGATGCGCCCTTTTCGCCGCCATTCCATTCCATGATCGCGACTTTGGAGGGGCTGATACTGCCGTGGCCGACACAGAGCAAAAGATGCATGTTTTTAGCGCGAAGCTCTTCTTCTTCCATCACGGTGATCTTGAGGCCCAGTGCAGCCATCGCCTCAATCCGGGCCGCAAACTCAGTCGTTGTCAGAACATTGGCCGGTTCATTGGTAAGGTCACGGGTGCGGAAGACGCCCTCAGCCAACGCGCGGGCAGTGCTGAGATCCGGCTCCGTGGACGTCATGAGTGTGACCACGCCCGGCTCTTTTTCCTCAGCGGTTTTGTGTTGATTGAAGGCATAGGCGCGGAGCATGAGGCCCAGGGCCAATTCTTCCGCGCAGTCCCGATCCATCAAAAGAACAAGTTGGGCCGCGTCGCCTTTTGCCTTGCCAAGCGCGGCCCCGGCGGTGCGGGCGGCATCGTTGGATGGCAGCGACACAATGTCGAGCGCGGTCGCGGCCATGCCAGATGGGTAGTCGAGGGATTTGGCCTTGCCGGGGGAGAGCTTTTCCCAAGCCTCTGAACCGGTCACTCGGGCGACCGCGCCGCCGGTGAGGGTATCCACCTTTTGCCCGGCCTCATCCAGCGCGCCGTCTTCCCCCACGAAAATGGCCACGCGGCCTTCGAACGTGGCGATCTGGTCGAGATCAGGCGCGGTGGGCGTGATGGTGACGGGTTCGGGCATGTGCGGGCTCCTAAAGCGGGGAAATTGTGTTTGGGACAGGTGTAGCGCGGGGGTGCGGGGTTGGCCAGTCGGCCGTTAGTATCGACGTGCAATCTTAGCGCCTTTGCTTGGCCCCGGTCTGGCGATCCGGGCTCAAGCTAGGGCACTTTATCGTGACGTACCGCTATATGGTTGAGCGACGCGCTACAGCTTCAATTTCGCCAGGCCCTGGGTGGGGCCTAGCGAAGGTGCGGCGGGCTGACGCCCTTGATCCCGCGCCCGGAGCATTAACCATCAGAGGTCATTGACCAAAATCTCTTTATCGGTGGCCTGCCGGGGCCGTTTCGGCTATTATTCCCAAAAATAAACCGTGGGGGTAAGAGCGTGACCAGATTCGACAGATACATGCTGTCGCAATTCATGGTGCTTTTTGGCTTTTTCGCGCTGATTTTGGTGTCCATTTTCTGGATTAACAAGGCGGTGCGGCAGTTTGATCGGCTGATCGGAGACGGGCAGCCGGCATGGGTTATTTTGGAGTTCACGGCCCTCACCCTGCCCGGCGTTATTGGCATGGTTTTGCCGATCGCGGCCTTTGCGGCGGCGGTGTATGTCACCAACCGGCTGAGCACGGAAAGCGAACTGACGGTGGTGCAGGCCACAGGCTATTCGCCGTGGCGACTGGTGCGACCGGCGTTCGTCTTTGGCGTGATCATTGCCGTAATCATGTCGCTCCTCAGCCATTACTTGATCCCAACCTCTTTGGGCGAGCTGCGTCAACGTGAGGCAGAGGTGCGTCAAAGCATATCGGCGCGGTTCCTTGAAGAAGGCGAGTTTCTGCACCCTGCACCGGGCATCACCTTCTACATCGGAGAAATCACGCCCGAAGGTGAGCTGCGTGACGTGTTCCTGTCAGACCGGCGCGACCTGCAGAACTCGGTCGAGTATTCCTCGATCCAAGCCTATTTGGTGCAGGACGGCACTGGCACGTCACTGGTGATGGTGTCGGGGTTGGCGCAGACCCTACGGGGGGAAGACGGGCGGCTGTTCACCACGCATTTTGATGATTTTTCTTATGATATCTCCAGCCTCATTTCGCAGAACCCCGCGACGCTCAACCGGGTGGAGTTTGCCCATACCGGTGATCTGATCCTGCGTCCTGCGGCGGTGATGGACCGGACGGGTGCGTCCGAGGGCGCGCTGCAATTCACGCTGCACAGCCGCTTCGCGCAGGCCTTCATGTGCATCGTCGCCGCTTTGGTCGGCTTTTCCACGTTGCTTTTGGGCGGGTTCAGCCGGTTTGGGGTTTGGTGGCAGATCACCACGGCCTTTGTCCTGCTGGTCGTGATCAAGGTGGTGGAAGGCTCGATGACCGGCGTGGTGATTGCCAATGCCGGCTTGTGGCCCGTGATGTACGCGCCTGCGGCCTTGGGCTTTGGGCTGACGGCGGTGCTGCTTTACCTGGCGGGGCGTCCTGCGCTGTTTGGGCGGCTCAAGAGAGTGGTTACGTTCAAGCGGTCGGACCCAGATGCGGCGGGGGATGCGGCATGATCCTGCATTGGTATTTCGCGCGCCGGTTCTTTTGGACAAACGCCCTGATCTTTTCGATCTTTGTTGTGCTTTTGGCGCTGATTGATCTGGTGGACAAGCTGCAGGATTTCGCCTCCCTCACGTTCACCGAAGTGCTGGGCATCGTGCTGCTGAAAATCCCGGAAGACAATTATGAAATCCTGCCGCTGGTCGTGGTGCTGGCGACGGTTGCGCTTTATGTCCGGCTTGCGCGGTCATCTGAACTGGTGGTGGTGCGTGCGGCAGGCCGTTCGGCATTGCGCAGCCTGGCCGCTCCGGTCGCGGTTGCCGCCGCCATCGGGATCGTGTCGATCACCATTTTCAACCCGATCGTCGCGGCATCCGCCAAACGATATAACGACCTTCTCAATTCTTATGCGGGCGGTGGCGGATCGTCCGTTCTGGTCATCGCCTCAGAAGGGCTATGGCTGCGCCAAGGCAACGATACGGGCCAGACGGTGATCCACGCGGAACGCGCAAGCTCTGACGTGTCGGTGCTTTTTGACACGACATTCCTGGAATTTGACGCCGATGGCGCGCCGGACCGGCGCATTCGGGCGCAGGCCGCCAGATTGCAGGATGGTGAGTGGGTTTTGTACGATGTGAAGCTTTGGCAATTGGGGCGCGGCAACATCTCTGAGGCGACAGCGCAACAGGTCGATCAGTTACGGCTGCAATCTGACCTAACTCAGGACCGGATCGTCGACAGTTTTGGAAAGCCGGAATATATTCCGATTTGGGAACTACGCGAATTTATCGCGCAGTTGGAACAGGCCGGGTTTTCTGCCCGGCGCTATGACATGTGGTACCAAATGGAGCTAGCTCGCCCGCTCTTTCTGATGTCGCTGGTGATGGTCGCAGCGGCGTTCACGATGCGGCCTGCGCGCCTGTCCAATACCGGGATTTCGGTACTGACGGCGGTGCTGCTGGGATTCGGGCTGCACTACGTGCGCAACCTGGCGCAGATCCTGGGCGAGAATGGTGAAATACCTGTGGCCTTGGCCGCATGGGCCCCACCGGTGGCCTTCTTCATGTTGGCTACGGGCATCGTGCTTCATATGGAAGACGGATGAGAGCGGTTTGGCGCATATCCCTTTGGTTGTTGGCCATGGTGCTCCCCTGTGCTTTGGCTGGCCCCCTGGCCGCGCAAGAGCCGCCGCAACCGGCCGTTCTGGTGGCTGATGATGTCTACCTCGACGGCAATGAACGGCTGGTCGCCACGGGCAATGTGGAGGCCATCTATAACGGGCGGCGGTTGCAGGCCGAAGGGATCGTCTATGACCGCGCCTCTGACCGGTTGATCCTGACCGGACCCATCGTCATTCAGGAAGGCGATGAAATGCTGATCCTCGCCTCCTCGGCCGAGATTGATCAGGAAATGCAAAATGGCATCCTGCGGGGCGCGCGGCTCGTGATGGGCGATCATGTGCAGATGGCAGCCTATGAATTGCAGCGCGTTTCGGGCCGATACAATGTGCTGACCAAGGCATCCGTGACCTCTTGCCGGGTCTGTGAGGACAAAGGCCCGCCGATCTGGCAAATCCGCGCCGAACGCGTGGTGCATGACCAGCTTGAACAGCAGCTTTACTTTGAGAATGCACAGCTCCGCGTGTTGGATGCGCCGATACTGTACCTGCCGCGGCTGCGACTGCCGGATCCGACGCTCGACCGGGCGACAGGGTTTTTGGTGCCGTCCTTGGTCAATTCCTCGCTGCTGGGGTTCGGCGCGCGGGTGCCCTATTTCATCCGCATCGGCGATCACAAAGACCTGACGCTGACCCCATTTCTGACCACGGACACGCGCACCTTGGAATTCCGCTATCGCCAGGCGTTCCGCACGGGCCGGATCGAATTCAACGGGGCGGTGTCGGATGACGATGTGGCCTCTGCCCAGCGGGAACACCGCGCCTATTTCTTTGGCGAAGGCGAATTCGATGTCGGCGAGGATCTGAACGTCCGTTTCGATATCGAGCTGGTGAATGATGACACCTACCTGCTGGATTACGGCTATTCCGATAAAACCCGCCTGGATAGTGAGTTGGAGGTCGAATACGCCACGCGGCTCAGCTACGCCCGTGGGGCCATCACCCATTATCAAAGCCTGCGCCCGTTTGAGGCCAATTCAACCCTGCCGACGATCGTCGTGTCGTCCCAGTATGAACAGCGGTTCCTGCCCTCTTCCATCGGTGGGGAGTTTCGGTTGGGGATGGAGGCACAGACCCATTATCGCAGCTCTGATCTGGGGTTTGATACCGCCGATCAGGATATCTATGCCGATGGTCGCGACGTGACGCGCTTTACCCTCGAAGGGCAGTATCTGAAAAGCTGGACCATGCCGGGCGGCATCCTGACCCAAGCCGGTGCGGGGTTGGCCTTTGATGCGTTCCGGATTGATCAGGCCGGCACCACAAGCCTGAGCAGCCACACCGAAGTGACACCAACGGTGGAGCTTGAATTCCGCCTGCCGCTTGTGCGGTCAGGCGCGGGTGGCACGGATGTGGTGGAACCGGTTGTGCAACTGGCCTGGGTCGGTGGCAGCAATGCCAACATCCCCAATGACGAAAACACGCGGATCGAATTTGATGAGGGCAACCTCTTTTCCACCTCTCGCTTTGTCTCCCCTGATCGGCGGGAGCGTGGGTTCCAAGGCTCTTACGGCGTCAGTTGGACCCGGTTCATGACCAGCGGCTGGCAAAGTTCCGTGGCAGTGGGGCAACTGTTCCGGGATGAAAACCAGTTGGAAGTGAACGGCACGAACAGCTTTTCGCACTCCTCTGGGCTCAATTCGAAACTGTCAGACGTTCTGGTCGCAGGGCAGTTGAAAAGCGACAATGGGTTGGTCCTGACGGCACGTGGGCTCTTTGACGACGAGGCCGACACCACCAAAGCCGAGGCCCGCGCCAGTTGGATCAATGACACCACGAAACTGACGGCCACCTACGTTTGGCTGGGACGCGATCTTGTGGAGAACCGCGCGGCGACCATCTCAGAATGGGCGTTTGACGCGTCATACCGGCTGTCGCGGCATTGGACGGGCAGCGCGGATTGGCGCTATGACGTGGCGACGGATCGGTCGGTCAGTGCGGGGCTGGGGCTGACCTATTCCAATGAATGTGTGGACGTGTCCCTGTCGGCGTCTCGCCGCTTTACCGCGTCAAACGTCCTTGAACCCTCCACCGATATCAGCTTAACCGTGGGGTTGAGGGGCTTTTCTGCAGCAACGATCGACCGCAGCTATGCGCGGTCCTGCTCCAGATAAGCCAACCGGATAGAACAACGGGCACACACTGTTACAAGGGCTATTAGGCACATGCGTTTGGCACTTCTCACCTGCATTCTGATCACCGCCACCGTGGCGTTCTGGGCCCCGCCTACGGCGGCACAGAACCTGTTTGAGCCGGTGATCAAGGTCAATGAAAAGGCCATCACCCGCTATGAGATCGACCAGCGCGCCCGCCTGCTGACGCTGTTTCGCGCACCGGGGGAGCCTGTATCCACGGCCCGTGAGCAATTGATTGAAGACCGTTTGAAGATGCAAGACGCTGATTCCATTGGGCTTGC
>JBCCAJ010000282.1:0-4378 GCA_039814845.1 Pseudomonadota bacterium
GACGCGCAGGATGGTGGGTTGGTCGGGCATCAGCGCGAGGCTGCGTTTGGGCACCACACAGACCGTGCCGAAGGTCTGCGGGCTAAGGTCGAGGTGCAGCATGGCGCCCGCCGGGATGGCCAGCGCCGTGTGGACGGTGATTCCGCGCAGCACCCCGTCGATGACGGCCCGCCCCTGGCCCCGTGTCACCCAGATCAGCGCGTGATCATCGCGGCTGTGGGGCAATTGGGACCGCCAGTTTTCTTCGCCAAGCCATTGCTGCAGGCTCATCACTTCTGCGTATTTCGCCATGGTCCTCTCCAACCTGACATGATTGCTGCGCGGCGTCCGCGCGCAAAATCGCGTTTTCGACAGAATTGACCTGAATTTTACAATTGAAAAGAGAAAAATGTCGGGTTTTCGACAGATGTTACAAATCAGGAGCGGAAATCCGCGTCCAGTCGGCCATTCGGGCGCGGAACCATGTGCGTTGGCGCTTGGCAAACTGGCGCGTGGCGATGGTGGCGCGGGTGCGGGCCTCGGCCTCGGACAAGGTGCCTTGGAGAAGCGCGATCAGCTCAGTTGCGCCGATGGCTTTTGAGGACGGCGCGGCGGGGTTCCAGTCGGGCAGGTTGGCGCGGGCCTCTTCCAGCGCGCCTTCGCTGAGCATCTGGTCGAAACGGGCCTCGATCCGCGGGGTGAGCCAGTCTTTGGGGGCGTCCATGACACAGGGGGTCGTGTCGGATAGCGGCAGAAGCGGCGGCGCGGTGCTGTCTTGCCAATCCGCAAGGCCCCGGCCTGTGGCGCGATAGACTTCCCAGGCGCGTTGAACGCGCATGGGGTTGGCGGTGTCAATGCGGGCGCGGGTTTCGGGGTCGAGTTCCTGGGTCATAAGGTCAAGTTGCCCGGCCTCGATCCGAGCCATGGCCTCGGCGCGTATCGCTTCGGGCGTGGCGGGGATGTCGGCCAAGCCTTCGGTGAGGGCTGTGAAGTAAAGACCCGTGCCACCGATGATGATTGGGGCAGGAGTGGCGTGGAGCAGGGGTGCAATTTCGCGCAGCCAGTGGCCCACGGAATATGCGGCATCGCCGGGGATGTGGCCGTAAAGGAGATGGGGGGCCTTGGCCTCATCTTGTGCTGAGGGCCGCGCGGTGAGGATGCGCCAGTTTTCAAAGACCTGGATGGCGTCGGCGTTGATAATCGGGCGGGACTGGGCAGTGGCGATGGCCAGCGCAAGGGAGGATTTGCCCGAGGCGGTGGGGCCAGCGATGAGGACCGGGCGGGTGGGGTCTTGGCCTGTGGTTTTGAGAATGTCGTCAATCTTGCCCAGCATCGCGTCGGTATCATTCTTGTTTGAGATATTGCGGTTTAGCAGCGCGCGGCGCGGAATCAAGGACGCAGTCCGCCGCGCCTTCGTCAGGCCCCACCCAGGGCCTGGCGAATGTGTGAGGCAAGCGCATCGCTCAAATAGAGTCCGGGAACCCATGAATAAAGTGCTGCTGTTCGAAGGTCTCGATCGCCAGGCCGGGGCCTGACGAAGCCGCTCTTAACAGGATTTTACGCCCGTTTAGACGTTGATCCCCGCACCGTTTTCCGACATTTTGCGACCTACCGCCAGATTGGCCAAAAACAAGAGGCACACGCGCATGCAGGACGACCCTTCCCACGCCACCAAGTTTCGCCGGGTGATGCTGAAGATTTCCGGTGAGGCGTTGATGGGGGATCAGGGGTTCGGGCTGCACCCGCCGACAGTGGAACGCATCGCAAATGAAGTGAAAACCGTCAGCGATCTGGGCGTCGAAGTCTGCATGGTCATCGGAGGCGGCAATATCTTTCGCGGGCTGCAAGGATCGGCTCAGGGGATGGAACGCACGACCGCCGATTACATGGGGATGCTCGCCACCGTGATGAATGCGCTGGCGATGCAAAGCGCGCTGGAACAGATCGGCGTTTTTTGCCGGGTGATCACGGCCATCCGCATGGATGAGGTGGCAGAACCCTACATTCGCCGCCGCGCGGTGCGGCATCTCGAAAAAGGCCGGGTGTGCATTTTCGCAGCCGGGACGGGTAACCCTTACTTCACCACTGACACGGCCGCCACGCTGCGGGCCTCCGAGATGGCGTGCGAAGCTATTTTCAAGGGCACCAAAGTGGACGGCGTCTACGATAAAGACCCGGTCAAGGAACCTGATGCCAAGCGGTTCGATCACATTTCCTACGACGATGTACTGAGCAAGCACCTCAAGGTCATGGATGCCTCCGCCATTGCGTTGGCGCGGGACAACAACTTGCCGATCATCGTTTTCTCGCTGGATGAACCGGGCGGGTTCCGGTCTATTCTGGCCGGTGAGGGGACCTATACTAAGGTGCACGGATAAGCCCGGGCGAAGAAGGAGGAAATCCCATGTCGGATGAGTTTGAGTTGGACACTGACGATCTGGAACGGCGCATGGATGGGGCGATGGCGTCTTTGCGCACAGAATTTTCATCACTGCGCACGGGACGCGCCTCGGCGTCGATGCTGGAGCCGGTGATGGTAGATGCTTATGGCGCGATGACACCGATCAACCAGGTGGGCACGGTGAACGTGCCAGAGCCGCGCATGGTCACTGTAAATGTGTGGGATAAGGGTCTGGTTGGAAAGGTAGAAAAGGCCATCCGGGAAAGCGGATTGGGGATCAATCCGCAGCTCAACGGAACGATCATCATGTTGCCCATTCCGGAGTTGAACGAAGAGCGCCGCAGGGAGCTGACCAAGGTCGCCTCTCAATATGCCGAAAACGCGCGGGTCGCTGTGCGAAATGTGCGACGCAACGCGATGGATGAGATTAAGAAAGCCAAAGGCGACGGCATGTCGGAGGATGACCAGAAGTTCTGGGAAACCGAGGTGCAGGAAATGACGGATCGGTTTGTGACCAGTGTCGATGAGGCACTGGAAAGCAAACAAGCCGAGATTATGCAGGTATAGCATGGATTTAGCGCCCACTCCTCACCCGCGAAACCCCGGTGACGGCCCACGGCATGTGGCCATCATTATGGATGGCAATGGCCGTTGGGCGCAGGGGCGTGGTCGGCCGCGACTTTTCGGCCATCATGCGGGTGCACGGCGCGTGCGAGAGATCGTAACAGCCTGCCCGGATCTGGGCGTGGACTATGTGACGATCTTCGCGTTCTCCACAGAGAACTGGAAGCGCACACAAAGCGAGGTCGCAGGGCTGATGAGCCTGTTCCGGCGCTACATCATGAAAGAGATGCAGGCCTTCGTGAAGGAAAACGTGCGCGTTCGCTTTATCGGAGATCGTCCGCGACTGGATGCCAAGCTGCGCAGCTTGATGGATGAAGCTGAGGAGATGACGCGGCACTGCACCGGGACCAACCTGACCATCGCGCTGAACTATGGCGGTCGCGATGAGGTGTCGCGCGCGGCCAAACGGTTGGCGGCGGATGTGGCGTCAGGCACTCTCAGCCCAGACGACATAGATGAAGAAACGTTGCCAAAGTATTTGGATACTTACGTTTTACCTGATCCTGATCTGGTCATTCGCACAAGTGGGGAGGCGAGAATTTCGAACTTCCTGTTGTGGCAATCGGCCTATGCGGAATATGAATTCATCGACACGCTCTGGCCGGATTTCACCGCCGAGGTGTTTACAGAGCTTCTGCAGGGTTACGGCGCGCGGGATCGCCGTTACGGCACCGCAAGCGCATGACCGCATCACCCAAGTGGCAGGATCTGGCACCCCGGGTGATTTCCGCGGTGGTTCTGATTGCTGTAGGCGCGGTGGAAATCTGGTTCGGCGGCTGGCTTTTCCTGCTGACGGTCTGCGCGGTGTGCGGCGTCATGATCTGGGAAGCGGCCAGGATGTTTGACGCAGAACGCCCTCGCATGGATGGGGTGATCGCCGCGATCACATTGCTGTTTGTGATGCTGATGCCGCCCTTTTTGCTGGTGCCGATGGTGGTGGCATCCGCCCTTGTGGCCGCTGTCAGGGCGGGGCGGGATAAGCGGTTGTTTTTTCTGTGCTATATATGGATCTTGATCGCCTGCTTCGCCGTCATTCTATTGCGTGATTTCGGCGATTTCCCGTGGTTCTTGTGGGCGATTTTTGTGGTCGCGGCATCCGATATCGGCGGCTATTTCGCCGGTCGGATGTTTGGTGGGCCAAAATTCTGGCCGACGGTCAGCCCAAAAAAGACGTGGTCGGGCACGGTGGCGGGCTGGATGGCCGCCTCGCTGGTCGGGGCGGTGATGGTACCTTACCTTGGCGTCGGGCAAGAGTTGATCTTTGCGTCTGTGCTGGTCGCGTTTGCGGCACAGATGGGGGATATCGGCGAAAGTGCGGTCAAGCGCAGAGCAGGAGTGAAGGACAGTTCTTCGTTGATACCTGGCCATGGTGGC
>JBCCAJ010000521.1:0-1672 GCA_039814845.1 Pseudomonadota bacterium
AGGTTAAACAGCGGCCCGCCGGAGTTGCCCCGGTTGATGGCAGCATCGGTCTGAATGTAGTCATCATAGGTGCCAGACAGCGCCCGGTTGCGCGCAGACACGATACCCGCACTGACAGAGAACCCTTGACCCAGCGGGTTGCCAACAGCGACCACCCAGTCACCCACGCGGGCGGTGTCACTGTCACCAAAGCTAACAAAAGGGAGCGGTTCGTCAGTGTCGACCTTCAAAAGCGCAATGTCCGTCTTGGGATCGGTACCGATTAGCGTCGCTTCCAATTCTTCGCCGGTAAAAAATTCGATAATGATCTCATCGGCGGATTCTATGACATGGTTGTTGGTGACCACATAACCATCCTCGGAAATCACAAAGCCAGAGCCCAGCGCGGAACTGCGCCGCGGGCGATCACCATTGCGATCCTGGAATTCGCGGAAGAAATCCTCAAAGGGGGATCCTTCTGGAACAATCGGAGATGGGTTCGTGCTTTGGGACACCACGGTCGACGTGGTGATGTTGACCACCGAGGGGCTGACCCCTTCGGCCAGATCGGCAAAGCTTTCAGGCCGCGCCTGTGCGGCGATGGCTTGCGCCAGAATAAGCACGCTGGCCAGTAGCGTGAGCCACAAGGCTCGTACTGACATGCGTTGATCAATTGAGAGAGAGCGTGTGTTTGCGTTCAATGGAAGTTCCTCCGGTTTCTCCGGCCTTATGGGTCGGGGATTTTTTTGCCTCTGCCCTAGCATTTAGGAACGCATGGCCCGATCGCAAAGTCCAGTTATGATTGTCACGGCTATGTGAAACGATTGTTAACAGGTATAGCACAGGCCGCGTCATGCTCCCAAGTGATGCGCGCACCAGACGAATATCAAACCCATCACGATGCAGAAAAAGCCGATCAGGCGGCGGGCCTCAACGCTCATCTCGCGCAGGGCGGCGAGCATTTGTTCAATTAAAGAAGGGGCCAGTGCGTACACCAGCCCCTCCAATATCAGCACCAGCCCGAGGGCCAGAAGCACATATTCCATTCACGCGCGACCCATTATTGGTTGACCTGCGCGGTGCCGGTCGCGTTGAGCCCAGAGCCCGAAGTTTCCGCATCGTTCCGGATGGCTGCCGCGCCTTGATCGGACCTCAGATAGTTAAAGAATTCACTGTCCGGCGACAGCACCATCGATGAATTCGACCCTGGAAGCGCACGGCGATAGGCATTGAGCGAGCGGTAGAATTCAAAGAACTCCGCATCCGCACCAAACGCATCGGCAAAGATCGCATTGCGGCGGGCGTCTGCCTCACCTCGGATGATCTCTGCTTCACGGGTGGCGTCCGACACGATTTCGATGTTTGTACGATCGGCCTGCGCGCGAACACGCTGGGCGGCTTCGTTACCACGGGCAATTTCGTCCGCTGCTTCCCGTTCACGTTCCGCCCGCATCCGGGCGAAGGTCGCGTCAAGGTTTTGACTGGGCAGGTCGGTGCGTTTCAGACGCACGTCTATGATTTCAATGCCCAACTCATTGGCTTGCTCCACGGCACCGTTACGAATGCGCAGCATGAGCGCTGCCCGGTCAGAACTCAGGATGTCGTTGGAGGCCACCGAACCCAGGATTTCCCGTGTTTGTGAACGCAGGATGGAATCCAGTCGATCTTCGGCAGAGGCGATACCACCCACACC
>JBCCAJ010000472.1:0-2433 GCA_039814845.1 Pseudomonadota bacterium
AATTGCCGATGAATTCGATGAGGCAGCCGACGACCAGATTGAGAAAACCGATGACGGGCATTTCCTAGTGGAAGGCGCGATGACCATTCGCGATCTCAACCGTGTGATGGATTGGTCGCTTCCCGATGATGAGGCCAACACCGTGGCAGGCCTCGTGATCCATGAGGCGCAGATCATCCCAGACGTGGCGCAGGTGTTTAACTTCCACGGCTTCCGCTTTGAAATCACGGAAAAATCGGACAACCGGGTCACGCAGATCAAGATGCGAAAGCTATGACCCGTGGGGTGGGGCTTCACCCCGCCGCGCCCTTACATCCGTGCCAGAACCGCCTTCGCCGCCCGCAGGCCAGGGGGGTCACCGTCCCGGCCCAGACGCTCCATAGTCATGCGCATCGCGGCGCGCTGGTCGCCTGCATCTTCGAACAGCTTCAGCACCGCAGGCGCGATACTTTCTGGCGTGCAATCTGCCCCCAAAAGCTCTGGCACGGCGCGGGTCTCTGACACAAGATTGACCAAAGTCAGCGTGTCAATCAGCAGCATGCGCGAAATAATCACCCGGCTGAGCCAGCTTGTGTCATAGGCAATCAACATCGGCGTATCACTAGCGGCCAGTTCCAACGAAACCGTGCCAGATGCGGCCAACGCCCGATCCGCGGCTGCAAAAGCGCACATCTTTTCATGGGTATAGGCACCAGAGCTCATGTCATCAGGCGCAATGATCAAAGGGGTACCGGGCCAATCAGCCGTCATCTCCCGCACCTGCGCCGCGCGCGGGCCGGTGGTGGGCAGGATGACCCGAAGATCGGGACGCGCGGCGCAGACATCACGCAGGGCCGCCCCGAAGCGAGGGCCAAGGCGGCTCACCTCTCCCCCCCGAGAGCCCGGCAGAACAAGCAAGCTCTGTCCGTCCCCAAGATCATGGCGCGTCTTGAACGCCGCCACCTGACCGGGCGTGGCGACGGGTTCCGTCACCACAGGGTGGCCCACGAAATCACAACCCACGCCTGCGGCCTCAATCAAAGGCGGTTCAAAAGGCAAAAGCGCCAGCACCTGATCGACCACGCCGGGCAGTTTTTCAGCCCGTTTCGGCCGCCAAGCCCAGACCGAAGGCGCCACGTAATGCACGCAGCGGATATTGCGCACGGCCTTCACTTTCTTCGCCAGACGCAGAGAAAATTCCGGGGAATCAATCGTGATGATCACATCTGGATCAAAGGCCAAAGCGGCAGCGACCGTTTCATCAAGACGACGCCGTAGGGCCATGTATTTTGGCAGAATTTCTGCGATGCCCACCACGCTCAGCTCATCCATTGGGAAGAGAGAGGTCATCCCCTCGGCCTGCATCAACGGCCCGCACACACCGGTAAACTCAACACTCTCAAGGCTTTTCAAGCCAGCCATCAATGCCGCGCCCAACCGGTCGCCAGAGGCCTCCCCGGCGAGCAGGAAGACCCGCATCTAAAGCGCCCTCGCCTGCAGGAAAATGCCCGCCTCGCGCGCGGCTTGCAACGTGGCGTAGCGGTCCAGGATCAGCACGCGATCGGCCTCAACCACCATGCCCGTCAATCCCGCCGCCGCCACGGCCGCCACGGTTTTGGGGCCGATTGCGGGCATATCCATGCGCAGATCCTGTCCCGTTTTGGCGGCCTTCACATAAACACCGCCACGCCCGTCACGGCGATACTGCGCGGGTGTTTCGCCCACAAAGCGCAGCAAAGCATCCGTGCCCTGAACCGTCTCAATGCCAAGGCATTGCCCGCCCGCCACGGCACAGCCCTGCCCCAGATCCAAAGGGGCGATGCCACGCAAAATCTCTGCCGCGCGGGCGATATCTGCTTCATCGGCTTCCGACGGCGCGTCGCCAAGGGCCAAATCCTCTCCGGCCACAAGCTGCGGCATCAGATCGCCGACGCCCAGCACGTTGAACCCCTGTTCTTCGAATATCGCGATCACTGTGCGCAATAGCCCATCATCGCCCATCGCCATGGCCTGCAACAGGCGGGGCGCGATGGCCTGCATTTCACTGTCAAACAGCATCGGGTTCAGCTTGGGCCGGGTCAGCGCGCCTGCGAAAATCACATCGGTCACGCCTTCGGCCTTCATGGAGGTAAAGAGCACCCCGATCTCTTCCAAACGGTGCGGATGCGACATGGCGGCCAGTTCACTGCCCACGCCGTCTAGCGTGATCACCATGGCGCTTGGATGCGCCTCTTGGATCAATACAGGCAGCGCACCACCGCAGGCAATTATGCCAAGCCGCCCGCCCATGATCAGCGCGGCGTGAGGAAGGAGCGGTCGCTCGCCCCGCTGACGAAATCGACGATCTGGCGGACGTAGTCGCTTTCGGCCTCTTCGCCCAGCCGACGGGCACGATCCTGGAAAGTGCCTTCGCCCTGGGCCAGCATCTGAAACGCTGCGCGCAGGGCCGTGATG
>JBCCAJ010000489.1:0-2159 GCA_039814845.1 Pseudomonadota bacterium
GCGCGGCATCGCCAAAGGCTGAAATCACCTCAGCGATATCAGCCTCACTCATCTCTCGCGGCGCGGGCCAGCCTTTTGCATAGGGAATGGCAGAGGGCGCAATGGCCTGCCACGGATCTTCCCCGCGCTCTGCTGTATCTTGGCCGTCCACCGGCGTTTCCCCATGCCATGGTCGGCGTTCTGACGCTTTGCGCCCCGCATGGGCCAATTGCACGCCTGCCACGACCCCTTCGGCTGTCAGAAACGCTGTGACCGGCTTCAAGCCTTCGATCTGCGCATCCTCCCATAGCCCCAAATCGCCATGAGTTCGCCGGCCGTCCCGCGTGACCGCCGTGGCCTCCGCATAGACCAATCCCGCCCCACCCAGGGCAAAACGGCCCAGATGGACCATGTGCCAGTCATTGGCATGGCCGTCCTTGGCGCGGTACTGGCTCATCGGGGACACGGCGATGCGATTGCGAAAGCACACATCGCGTAAGCTGTAGGGGGAGAAGAGATGTGACATGGCCGGACCCTAGAAATGCCGGCGCCAGAGGGAAAGCCAAACCGCCCTCGCCACACGCAGCTGTGAACCCAAATCCCGGTATTGACGGCGGGCCTATATATCAATACTTCACGATATATGGATACAAATACCGCCACTGACGCCTTCGCCGCCCTGTCCCAACCGATGCGCCTTGACGTGTTTCGCCTGCTTCTCAAGGCGGGCAACGCCGGCATGCAAGCGGGTGAGATCAGCACGGCGATGGGGGTCAAACAGAACACCATGTCGGCCAATCTTTCCATTCTTCATCGCGCAGGACTGATCCGGAACCAGCGAGAGGGCCGCGTTATCCGCTATTTCGCGGATTTTGACGGCACCCAAGGGCTGCTGCGGTTTCTGATGCAAGATTGCTGCGGCGGCCACCCGCAAACCTGTCAGCCGATCCTGGCAGAGATCGCCTGTGACACCTAAAATATCGCGAAAACAGGATATTACGCCATGACCTTCACTCTATCTCGCCGCCTGGTAGCGGAAGCGCTCGGCACGCTGCTTCTTGTCTGCACGGTTGTTGGATCCGGCATCATGGCCGATCAGTTGACCGATGATGTGGCGCTCGCGCTGCTCGGCAACACGATCCCCACAGGCGCGATCCTGGTGGTGCTGATCACACTGCTGGGGCCGATTTCCGGCGCACATTTCAACCCGGCGGTGACGTTCGCTTTCGCCCTCAAGCGTCAGATATCACTTACAGAATCAGGTTTCTATGTTCTGGCACAAATCGCTGGCGGTATCCTCGGCGCGTTCCTCGCCCACGCCATGTTCGCCCTCGACATCGTGCAGGCCTCCAGCACCATGCGCACCGGCAACGACCAATGGCTGGCAGAGGTGGTCGCCACCTTCGGCCTTGTGGGCACCATCCTCGCCGGGCTTCGCTTCAAACCAGACGCCATTCCGTTGCTCGTCGGGCTCTATATCACGGCGGCCTATTGGTTCACCGCCTCGACGTCCTTTGCCAACCCCGCTGTGGCCATCGCGCGGTCCTTTACCGACACATTCTCTGGCATCCGCCCCGTAGACCTGCCGGGTTTCATCACCGCCGAACTGATTGGCGCAGCCCTTGCTGTCGCTGTTTTCAACTGGCTCCTGACACCACAAACACAAGAAAAGAACGCTTAAGATGCAGGTCGTCATACACCACAATCCCGATTGCGGAACGTCGCGTAACGTACTGAAAATAGTCAAAGATGCCGGGTACTCACCAACCGTCATCGCCTACATTGATATCGGCTGTACCCGCCCGCAACTTCTGACGCTTTTTGCCGCCGCTGACCTGACACCGAAATCGGCTTTGCGACGCACCAAGTCGCCCGCCGAAACGCTGGGCCTGCTGGAAGATCACGTGAGCGACGAGACGATTTTTGAGGCGATGCTGGACAATCCCGTGCTGGTCAACCGCCCGATCGTTTGTACAGCTAAAGGCGTCAAACTCTGCCGCCCGTCTGAGGCCGTGCTCGACGTGTTGGATCAGTGGCCGGCGGGCCCCTACGCCAAGGAAGACGGAGAAATGATCATTAACGCCGAAGGGACGCGTGTTGTCTGACCTCTTTGACGCTTCAAACCTCCCCCGAACGGACCTTACGCAGCTTTGGCCTGCCGCACCCAGCACCCACGCCCC
>JBCCAJ010000089.1:0-8597 GCA_039814845.1 Pseudomonadota bacterium
AAAACGATGGACACCAAAGCGGCGGCCAGATGTGCCCTCGTGCGCAGCATGGGCGTGATGATCGCCAAAAAACAGATGGGCAGCGCGAAATCTATGGCCAGGCTTTCAGGGATGGAGGTTCCGATCAACGCCCCCACCAAAGTGAACACATACCAAAACGGACAAACCGGCGCGACCGTGCCCCAAAAATAGGCCATCCTTTGGCGGAGAGACCAGTCCGGGTTCTGTTCGAATTTGAGGATGGACAAGCCATAACTTTGATCGACAATGAAGTACGCGGCCAGCGCTCGTTTCCAAAGTGACGCACCACCGATATACGGCGTCAAAGAGGCCGAATACATTGCCATCCGAAGGTTCACCGCCAGCGCTGAACCCAGCGCGACCAGAACCGGGGCCTGATCCACCATCAACTGCAGCCCGGTCAGCTGCGCGGCCCCCGCGATCACGAGAAAAGAAAACGTAAGCGTCTCGAAAATGTTCAACCCGGCCTCTGTCGCCACGACGCCAAAGAGCACGGCAAAAGGTGCCACGACCAAAAGGAAGGGGGCCGCATCCCGGCAGCCCTGCAAGAAGGGCGATTTGGTGGTTTGCCTTGTCATGGGAAGACCGTAAAATACTGATACGCATAATCGCTAACCCGTCACGCAGAGAGATGCAATTGTCAGTTGAGCAAAACACCTCCGACTATCTCATAGCGCCAGATCCCAGCGCCCCGCGCTTGACCCGCGTGGTCGAGGGTGTGGATCATGACGGGCAGATGACGCGGATCTCGGTTGTGGAAGAACGGCCCCTGACCATCTTCCTCAACGGGCAGGAAATCGTGACGGCGATGACAATCGGGGATTACCCCGAATACCTCTCTGTTGGGTTTCTGCGCAATCAGGGGATGCTGGCCGATGGCGAAACTGTGCAGGGCGTTGACTATGATGAAGAGCTTGAGACAGTCGTGGTGCGCACCGATGGGCAGACGACCTATGAAGAGAAGCTGAAAAAGAAAACGCGCACTTCAGGCTGTGCGGTGGGAACGGTCTTTGGCGATATGATGGAGGGGCTGGAGGACGTGCAATTGCCTGACCTGCTGGTGAAAACCTCTGACCTTTATGCACTGGCGGCAAAGATCAACCGGACGCCCTCGCTCTATCTGGAGGCAGGCGCGATCCATGGCACCGTGCTGTGCCAAGGGGACAGGCCTCTTATCTACATGGAGGATGTTGGACGCCACAACGCCGTCGATAAAATCGCCGGTTGGATGCATATGGAGGGCGTCCCAGCGGGCGACAAATTGCTCTACACCACCGGGCGACTAACTTCGGAGATGGTGATCAAGACGGCGATGATGGGGATACCCGCGCTTGCCTCCCGCTCCGGCTTCACCGCCTGGGGGGTAGAGATTGCGCGCGAGGTGGGGTTGACGCTCATTGGTCGGATGCGCGGCAAACGGTTTGTGTGTTTGGCAGGGGAAGAAAGGCTGACCCGCGATGCGGACCCGGCGCTAGTGGGCAATGAAGATCGCAAACACCGCCGGAAAAGCGCAGATGTCTGACCTGCTATGACGCCTGATAACACTTCAAGGTCAGATCGGTTTGAATTGGAATTCGATATCCCGCCAGATCTTTACAAACGGGCCATCACGAAACCCATTCCGGGGCGCGAACCGCCCCAAGGCGCGCGGCTAGCGTTTCGTGTGGCGCTGACGATTACACTGATGACCGGGTCGATTGTCTGTTTCTGCCTTGCGTTCTTTGATTGGGGCGCGCTGGCGCCCATGGGCTTTGGTTTTGCACTAGGTGCCGCGATCGTGCTGGGCGTCTGGTGGCGACAGCATCGCAGCCTTGTCGGGGTGCATATGGATGTCAATAAGCGTGTGGATCGGCATCGGTATTCGATTGACGCGGGCGGCATCATCGCGGCGCGGGACCATATCCGAAGCGAAATCGCCTGGCCTTTTGTGAACGCCATCCAAGGCATCGACGGCGCGACATTGATTGAGGTGCAAACAGCACGCTTGATTGTGCCAGATGCCGCCGTGGATATCGCGCCGGACGCGTTTCGCGCGCAGTTGACCGAATGGTGGCGCGCATGAAACAGCCATTTGGTGTGATCCTTGCGGGCGGGCTTGCCACGCGGATGGGGGGCGGCGACAAAGGACTTTTGAGCCTGGGCGACGCGCCGATCCTGACACATGTGATGGATCGTCTGGCCCCGCAGGTCGCCGATGTGGCGCTCAACGCAAATGGCGATGCGGAGCGGTTCGAACCATTTGGGCTGCCAGTGCTGCCTGACAGTATTGAGGGGTTTGTCGGGCCTTTAGCGGGTGTGCTCGCCGGGCTCGACTGGGCGGCGGAACACAGCGCAGACGCCATCGTGACCGTCGCCGCTGACACGCCCTTTTTCCCCTGTGATCTGGTCCCGCGCCTGCAACTGGCCTCTGAAGGGATGACCCATCCGCTGGTCCTTGCTCGAACACCCGATGGGCGGCAACCCACGTTTGGGCTTTGGCCGGTCGCCCTGCGCGATGACCTGCGTGTCGCCCTTCAGGACGGCGTGAGAAAGGTTGTGATGTGGACGGATAAGCACCAAGGACGCACCGCGATGTTTGACGATCCGGGCGAGCCGTTCTTTAACGTCAACACGCCGGATGATCTGGTGCGGGCAAAGGCGATGCTGGGAGGGCTGACATGAAAATCTACGGCATCGCGGGCTGGAAGAACGCGGGCAAGACCGGCCTGATGGAACGGTTGGTAACAGAGATCACATCGCGCGGCTTCACCGTATCGACCATCAAGCACGCCCATCACAATTTCGACGTGGATCAACCCGGCAAGGATAGTTTCCGCCATCGGCAGGCTGGCGCCACGGAGGTGCTTTTGTCCTCCGCCAACCGCTTTGCTCTGATGCATGAATTGCGGGGCAAGGAGGAACCATTGCTTGACGATCTGATGTCCCGCCTGTCGCCTGTCAATCTGGTGCTGGTGGAAGGCTACAAACGCGATCGCCACCCCAAGGTAGAGGCTCATCGAGCCGAGACAGGCAACCCCCTCATCGCGCTGGACGATGACACCGTGAAAGCCGTAGCCGCTGACAGTCAGGTAGAAATTGACCGCCCGGTCTTTGACCTCAACGACACAGTAGGGATTGCAGATTTCATCCTCTCTGAGGTTGGCCTGTGACGAAATTTGACACGGTCGCCATCGTGGACTGGTCGGCAGGCAATGACACCGGGTCGCGACCGCGTAAGGATGCGATCTGGATGGGGATAGCCCGGGATGGGCAGACGGAAGAACCCGTATATCTGCGCAACCGGCCGGTAGCCGAACACGCCATTGCCGATTTGATCGACGCGGAGCTTGCGGCCGGTCGCCGCCTTTTTCTGGGCTTTGATTTTCCCTTCGGCTATCCGCGAGGGTTCGGCGAAGCGCTCACCGGGTCAGAGGACCCCTTTGCCCTTTGGGCCTGGTTAGAAGCGCGGCTGGAAGACAGCCCGAAAGCCAACAATCGCTTCGATCTGGCCGGGCAGATCAATAGGCAGTTCCCCGGTATCGGACCGTTCTGGTTCAACGGCTTGGGCCGCGACATTGATGGGCTGCCGCGCAAGGACACGCGCGATGGCCACGGCATGCCAGAATTGCGCAGGGTAGAGGCCCAGAGCAAAGGCACATTCTCGTGCTGGCAGTTGGGTGGCGCGGGCGCGGTGGGCGGTCAGGTTCTGACCGGCTTGCCAGTGCTCGAACGGTTGCGGCGACGTTTTTCCGGGCAGGTCGCCGTCTGGCCATTTGAACCTCTGGACCGCCCCGTGGCGTTCGTGGAGATTTGGCCCGGCCTTATCAATGCAGCAGTAAAAGACGCTGAAGCGCAGGGCGGCATCCGCGACGCGCATCAGGTGCGTTTGCTATCCCGTGCGGTCAGCCGCTTGCCACAAGCGCGCCTGCGCGCGATGTTGGATGTGGACGCGCCAAAGGAAGGCTGGATCATGGGGCAGGGGTTTGAAACGGAGCTGACGCAAGCCGCCCGGCTGGCGCCGCCGCCCTTGCGCGATGACTGTTTCGCCCTTCCCGCGGGCGTGGATTGGACGCCTGTGGATGACGCGCTGGCGATGTTGCAAGACCGGCTGCATGCGGTCGTCGAGCAGGAAGACGTAGCCGTCAAAAATGCCGCTAACCGGATTCTTGCGAGTGACGTGATCGCCGTCCGATCAAACCCACATTTGCCCAATACGGCGGTCGATGGCTACGGTTTTGCCTATGCAAGCCTTGGCCAAGGGGATCAAATCTTGCCCCTCGTGAAGGGGCGCGCTGCCGCTGGATTGGCTTTTGAAGGCGCTGTCCCCGCAGGCCACGCCATCCGCATTCTGACGGGCGCGGCCTTGCCCGATGGCGTTGATACGGTGATCCTGCAAGAGGATGTGACCGTGGGTGGCGGGCAAATCGCCTTTCGGCCAGGCGTGAAAACAGGGGCCAACACGCGCAAAGCCGGGGAGGATGTTCACGCTGGTGATGTGGCATTGAAAGCGGGGCGCAAGCTGACCCCGGCCGATCTGGCCTTGGCATCTGCTGTTGGGATCAGCCGTTTACCCGTATTTCGCCGTCTCCGCGTGGCGGTTCTGTCCACCGGCGATGAACTGGTCGACGCCGGTGAAGCCGCCGCACCGGGCCAGATCTATGACGCCAACCGCCCGATGCTGTCGGCCTTGGTGGATCAGTTCGGTTTTGACTGCGTTGATCTGGGCCGCGTACCTGATGACCGCGATGCGTTGCGCGCGATACTAGATGGCGCAGCCGCAGAAGCGGATACGATCCTGACATCGGGCGGCGCGTCCTCGGGCGATGAAGATCACGTCTCTGCGCTGTTGCAGGATGCAGGTGCCATGGCTGAATGGCGCGTGGCCCTGAAACCGGGACGGCCGCTGGCTCTGGGGCTTTGGGATGGCACACCCGTCTTCGGGCTGCCGGGCAACCCGGTGGCCGCTTTTGTCTGCACTCTCATCTTCGCCCGCCCTGCCATGGCGCTTTTGGCCGGTCAGGGATGGACAAAGCCGCAAGGGTTCTCCGTTCCTGCCGGATTTTCGAAATCCAAAAAACCGGGTCGGCGGGAATACCTGCGCGCCCGCATGCGCGATGGTCGCGCGGACGTGTTCAAATCTGAAGGCTCTGGCAGGATCAGCGGGCTCAGTTGGGCGGAAGGGTTGGTGGAATTGCCCGATGACGCACTTGAAGTGGCCGAGGGTGACCCGGTACGGTTCATCCCATTCGGCAGCTTTCTTTAGGGTTCACGCCTTGCGCAGTGCAGCCATGTAAAACCCGTCCATCCCACCAAGATCTGCCCAGTAATCCGGCCGCAGACGCAACCCGCCCTCTTCGGTGATCCATTTCGGATCAACGCCAGGCACCTCAAGCGCGGCGCGATCCGCGATAAGCCCGTCGTGACGGGCAAGCGCCTCTTCCACCTGCACCTCGCCCTCGTCAGGAAGCAGGGAACAGGTGCAAAACACGATCCGCCCACCGGGGTTCAGCAAGCCGACAGCGTGATCCAGCATCTTCGCTTGCAGCGCGATCAAGTCACTGAATTCCGAGCCGTCTTTGGCAAAGGGCAAGTCAGGATGGCGGCGGATCGTACCCGTTGCCGAACAAGGCGCATCCAGTAGAACCGCGTCATAGGCGCCTTGATGCTCCAACGCGTCCCCGATCAAACAGTCCGCCGTCAGCTTGGTCCGTTCAAGGTTTTCGCGCACGCGGCCCATGCGCCGGTCCGAGATATCAAGCGCCGTCACCTTTGCCCCGCTGACCGCCAGTTGCAGCGTTTTGCCGCCCGGAGCCGCGCACAGATCAAGCACGGCCTCTCCCGTGTGGGGTGCCAAAAGCTGCACGGGCAATGCCGCGGCGGCATCTTGAATCCACCAAGCGCCCTCTTCATAGCCAGGAAGCGCGGAGATCTGCCCAGGGTTTTCCAATCGAACGGATCCAGTGGGAAGAAGATGTCCACCTAGTTTCTCAGCCCATTCAGGCGCGTTTTCTTTCACCGTGATGTCTAGCGCAGCACCCTGAAAATGCGCCTTCTCCATTCCGGAAACAGCGCCTGCGCCCCATCCACTCACCAACGGATCCCGCAGCCATTTGGGCAGGCGCGGGATGCGCAAGTCTTTCCACGGGCCAACACCCTCTTCAGCCACGCGGCGCAGGACCGCGTTGATCATGCCTCTCAGCTGTTTGTTCTTGTGATGCCCGCCAGCCAAAGCCACCATATCGGCAACCACACCATGGGCCGCCCCACCTTGGCACAGCTCCACCGTGCCGAGGCGCAAAATGTTACGCACATTGGGTGCAGGCCGTTTGCGCAAGAAGCGGTCCAGCAACCGATCGGCCCGTTCCAACCCGCGCAGCACATCCACCGCCAGTCTTTGACCTCGGGCGCGATCCTGCGGGCTATAGCGATCCAGCGCACCTTTCTCGATCATCTCGGAAAGCTGCCGTTGGTCGATCAGCACGCCGTTCAGCAGGTAAATCGCGGCCTTGCGGGCGGGCGCGGCGGTTTCACTCATTTAATCTTCCTTGGCGACAGGTCCGGCGCGGCATATATCAGGGGGGAGACCGGCACGAAAGGCTTACCATGAGCGAGACCAAGAAGGATCTACCCCCAGCCGCCCAACGCGCTTTGGCCGAGGCAGAAGAACGACGCAAGGACGCCGACAAAATCGAACGGCCCAAAGAGCTGGGCGGTCGCAAAGGGCCGGAACCCGTGCGCTACGGCGACTGGGAAAAGGGTGGTTTGGCCATAGACTTTTGACCGATTGGCCCCGCACCCGCTTGCGAACCGACCATGGCACAAGAACGTGACACTTTAAAAACGAAAAAGCCCCGGTTGCAGACCGGGGCTTTTTCGTTTCGGGTTGGGCTGCTTTAGCTTCCCTTCAACTGAAGATCTGCAAACTGCCCGGCACCCTTATCTGAAATGAATCTGATGGTGCGGCCCTGCCGTTTCACCATTTGGCAGTTGGGGCCAAGATTACGGGCACCCCAGAACAAATCACGGCAGAAATATCCACCCTGCCAGCGCCATGCGCCCGTCACGTCACGCCCGAAGGCACGACCATCAATACGGCCATCCGGCGTCACCACCAAGTTGATCCCGAACCGCGTCAGTTCACGCCCGTTCATGAGAGACACGAAGGTCGATTTACTTTGTATTTGCTGGAACCCATCCGCCTGAGCCGGGCCAGAAATGGCCGGCACCAGCATGAAGATTGCCAAGACAATCGAAAGAAGTCGCATTTGTTTTCTCCTGTCTGTTTGAGTTTGTTACGAACCCGGACAGGATTTGGATCACTATTAACCTCAAAGGCTTCGGGCAGGTTTCAGCCAGCCTTGAGCCCGAGCACATCCAGCATGTCATATTCGCCGGGCTTCTTACCCTGGCCCCAAAGCGCCGCCTTGAGCGCGCCACGGGCAAAGACCGCCCGGTCAGAGGCCACATGGCGCAGGGTGATACGTTCGCCCTCTGCCGCGAACAGAACATCATGTTCGCCCACGATGTCGCCTCCGCGAATGGCGTGAAACCCGATCTTGCCCCGGTCCCGCACCCCGGTGATCCCGTCACGGGCGCGATCAGCGGCATCCTCAAGTGACACACCTCGGCCTTCTGCCGCCGCCTCCCCCAGCATGAGAGCGGTGCCGGATGGCGCATCGACCTTCTGGTTGTGATGGCTCTCAATCACTTCGATATCGTAATCTTCGTCCAGCGCGGCGGCGACCTGACGGGTCAGTTGCACCAAAAGGTTCACGCCAAGGCTCATGTTACCGGCGCGCACAATAGTGGCGTGGCGCGCGGCGGCTTTGATTTTCGTCAAATCATCATCTGTCATGCCAGTCGTGCCAATCACGTGGACACACCGCGCCTGCGCAGCAAGTGCGGCAAACTCCACCGTGGCGGCAGGCGCAGTGAAATCAAGGATAGCATGGGCCTTCGCTATCACGGCCAAGGGATCATCGCTGACGGTCACGCCCATGGCCGCACCGCCCATCGCCTGCCCCACATCCTGACCGACCCAAGGGTGGTCAGGGCGTTCCAAAACGCCGACCAACTGCGCCTTGTCCGAGGCGTTGATTGTGTTGATCAGCATCTGGCCCATACGGCCTGACGCGCCAGTGACCACAAGGCCGGGCCGGCCTTCTATCGTGTCTGCCATTGTCGTTATCCTTCTACTGGCCCTTCCCTAGCGCAGCCATCCCATCTTGGCAAAGGATCACGCAAGCTTTAGATGCTGGGCTATGGCAAAGAACAAATTCCATGACGGCCCCGGGCCATCGCAGCGCCAATTGCGCGTGGGCGAATTGATCCGCCGCACCCTGTCAGAGGTGTTGGCGCGCGGTGATATCCATGATCCCGACCTCAACCGCCTGTCGGTGACAGTGGGGGAGGTGCGCACATCACCCGATCTCAAGATCGCCACAGCCTATGTTCTTCCCTTGGGCGGTGAGGGGCGCGAGGATGTGATTGACCTGCTGGCCAAGAACAAAAGTGAGCTGCGCCGCATCATCGGCAAGAAGCTGGCGCTGAAATTCGCGCCTGATCTGCGGTTCCGCATTGATGAGACGTTTGATCAG